>JAPOUR010000027.1 GCA_026708565.1 Candidatus Dadabacteria bacterium | reverse complement strand
GCCATAACCGTTCTGGAGGATGACCTGCCGGAGCTGCGGATATCGGGACCCGCCACGGTTGCGGAGAGAGACGGAATTGTGAGCATGACTTTTGTCGTTTCGCTTTCGGGAGACCTTGATTCCTCAGACTCCGGCGGCCTTGCGGTGGATGTGGAGTTTTCCGGCGGCGGGACTTTCCTCTCCGCGCCCGCGCAAAGGACTTTGAACATAAGGCAAAATGACGGAACGGCCACGACCGTTGTTACCTTCAACGGCAACAACAACGATGATTTTGACGCCGACCTGACGGCGACAATAATCAATGTTGACGCGGGCAAATACCTCGCCGCCGATGCGAGCCACTCGGTCCGGATAACGGACGATGACGTGCCGCAATTGACAATAACGGCAACCCCGCCCGCCGCCACCGAGGGCGCGGCGGATGCGGTGTTCACCGTCCGGGCGAGCATTGCGCCCAAGTCTCCGCTTGTTGTTGAGGTTGATGTTTCCGAAACCGCCGCCCCCGCCGGTGAACTCTCCCGCGACTTTATAAGTTCCTCAAACGAGGGGGCGGGGCGTGTTACTCTGGACTTCGGCGGCGGAACGACCGCGACCTACACAGTTGAAATAGCGGCGGACAATGTTGACGAATCGGACGGAGCGATAACGGCGCGTATATCAAGGGTGGGGAACGGCGACTACACGGTCGGAAGCCCCTCCTCCGCAACGGTTTCGGTGGAGGATGACGACCCGCCGCAAATGAGCGTCTGCCAGACCACGGACGGGGCGACCTGTGTCGCGTCCCCCGTCAACGTGCCTGAGGGCGAGACTTCCGGCAATGAGTTGGTGTTCCTGATTACGGCGACAAGCGCCCCCGATTCCGACACCGCGATCTCCCTGAATGTGTCAATACCGGACAAGCCCGCGAGTGTGTTTGACAATCAAATAATCACGGGGGGTCCCGGTGTCGGTTCGGTCTCGGTAACGATGCCGAGGAATGAGACGACCGCGACCCTCACCTACACGACCGTTCCCAACGATGATTCCGGCGGACACCGGACGGTTGTGGCAAGGCTTGACCCTGTTGCGCAGGCGAATGTGAAGACGCGTGGCTACTCCGTTGCGCCTTCTCCGGACAACAGCGCGAGCATACGGATAATGGAGGATGACGCGGCTGAGGTAACGGTGTGCGAGGCGAACGAGGCGGGCAATGACTGCCTCGTCTCAACCCCAAGGTCCGGTTCTTCCGTCCGCTCCGCCGTAGCGAGCATGCCCAGCGAGGGCCAGACATTGAGTTTTCTGGTGAAGATGACCTACGCCCTGGAAGAGGACATTAATGTTCAGGTGAGGATTGCGGAGACCGGCAATGTTCTGTCGGGCGCGGGCGACCGGACGATACCCATACGGAGCGGCGAGGTGGTGAGCGGTGTGTTCACGGTTGTAACGGTTGACGATTCCTCCGATGAGGATTCAAGCATGGTTACCGTGTCGGTGGTGGAAGTCGCGCCCGCAAGCAGCGGCGTTCCCGCGCCCGATATGGTGGTTGTCTCGTCCGCCCCGCCGATTGAGTTCATGGTTCTGGATAACGATGAGCCGCCGTTGATAAGTTTCACGCGGGAGATATATGAGGGCAACGAGGATGACAGGGAAGTCCTTTTCACCGTTGAGTTGCTGTCCGTGTCCCCCAATTCCGCCGGGCGGAAGGTGTCTTCCGAGAAGGAGATAACATTTGCCTACTCCACCGGCGATGACCTTGAGGCGGATGCGGATGTCCGCGCAGATGGAGGCCCTGAGGGAACTCTGACTATTGACTATGTGTCCGTTATGGAGCGGACGCTTACAATTCCCGCAAATACGAGGAGAATAACCTTCACGATAACGACCATTGACGATGAGATGGAAGGCGAGGATGAGACGTTTATTGTAAGCCTGCTGGACTCTCCCGCCCCCGTGAACGCTGTGGTTAATGTTCCGCCGGGTCTGAATCTGACGGGCGTAAAAACGGCGAAGGGGCGGATACTTGACACCATACTGGTTGACGAGGCGAACAAGATAATCCTGCCACGGCTTGCGATGACGATTGCCGATGAGACCGCAACCGCGATAGGCGACAGAATTCGCACCGCATTCGGCGGCGGCGGGGGTGATGACGGTGTAACAATGCGGGGAAGCGACTGGCGGCAGTTTATAGCGTCTCAGGCGGCGGGCAATGATGAGCATGCGGAGGCGCCTGAGTTGAACTTGTCTGACTTTGCGTTTGCCATAGCGGCGGACACGGCGGACAGGAGCGGCGGCTGGCGTGATTTCGGCGGCGGTTTCCTCAAAGATTTGAGTGTGTGGGGGCGCGGTTACTACCGGACATTGGAAGTCGGGGAAGAGACGGACATAGAGTTTGACGGCGGAATAACCGGCGGAATGGTGGGTGTTGACACAATGCTGAAGCCGAACCTCCTCGCCGGAGTGTCGGGCAACATGTTCCTGTCAGACCTGGATTTCAGCAGCACGAGCCCAAGCCGGACGCGGACGGGAACGCATGAGACAATTGCGTGGAGCGTCCACCCGTATATCGGCTGGAATCCCACACCGAGGACGACCCTTTGGGGAACAATCGGCTATGGAATGGGCGGCATTGAGGTCAGAGAGGACGGCAGGAGAAGTGATTCCGACACCTACTTCAGGGAGCGCGACATAATGCTGATGACCTTCGGCGGCGGCGGAAGCGGCGAGTTGTTCAACCGGCGCGTGGGTCGCGGGCGAGTGAGTGTTGACGCGGTGGGCGACATGGTGTTTGCGCGTATAATTGAGGACGGCGAGGAGGGTCTTGATGCGGGCGGCGGACGTGTGCGTCTTGGCTTGGAGATGGCGGCGACCCGTCCGGTATGGCGCGGCAATGTCGGCGGTTCCATAGAGATGGCATACCGGGGAGATTTTGGCGATGTGTTGCGCGGAAGCGGATTTGAGGTTGCGGGGGGTTTGAAGGTGGGTGTTCCGTCAATCGGATTGCGTATTGACGGCGAGGCGCGGGCGCTTGTGTCTCACACTGACAGTGTAAAAGAGCGCGGATTTACGGGTGATATAACGTGGTCTCCGGGCGGCGGGGCGCAGGGGCCGTTTGTGTCATTCAACCCGCAGTGGGGCGCGACAAACGACAAGCGCGATGCTTTGTGGGACCAAGGCGCGGACGGCCTGACTGCGGACTTCGGCGGCGGCCTGAGGTATGAGTTGGAGTTTGGTTACGGAGCGCCGTTGATGTATGAGATGGGTGATGTGAAGGTATTTGCGGGCGGTCTGATAGAGGAGGGCGCGACCGTAAGCCGTTCCGGCGGATTGGATATAGAGATGGAGAGCGGAATAAGCGCGGGGTATGAGGCGGTTGACGAGGTGTCTGCGCCGCAGGTTGAGCACCGAGCTTATATTAAGTTTATCAGAGAGTTTTGAGAACACCGGAGGGAAGGGGATTCGAACCCCTGAGAGCCGTGAGGCCCCACTGGTTTTCGAGACCAGCGCCTTCATCCGCTCGGCCATCCCTCCGGCGGTAAGTTACACACGGAGGGCGCGGCGGGCAAATGGTGTTATCCTTCCCCCGATGCAAAACGACCAAAAACGCCTGATGAACCCCGATGAAACCGCCGCCTTTTTCCAGCCCGGCGGCGCGGTGGAACAAACCTTCGGGGAAGGCTACGAATTCCGCAAACAACAGCAATCCGTAACCCGCGAGATCACCGCCGCCTTCAATCACAACGGCATTTGCCTGCTGGAAGCCCCCACCGGAACGGGCAAAACACTCTCCTACCTCCTGCCCGCGGCAACATGGGCCGCGCTCAACGGCGAAAAAACGGTCATCTCCACCAACACCATCAACCTTCAAGACCAACTGGTAAACAAAGACCTCCCCATGCTGCGCGGCATTTTAGGGCGCGAAGTGAAATACGCCCTCGTAAAAGGAATGAGAAACTACCTCTGCCTGCTCCGCGCCGAACTGGAACAAACGGACGGAAAAACGGACAGCGAGACCGCCGAAATCCTCCGGTGGGCGGAGGAAACAAAAGACGGCTCAGTCTCAGACCTTCCCTTCTCCCCCTCCGAAGAAACATGGGACAAACTTGCCGCCGAAAGCGAAAGCTGCGTCCGCCGCAAATGCCCGCACTACGAAAACTGCTTCTTTTTCAAAGCCCGAAACCGCCTCGCCTCCGCAGACCTCATAGTGGCAAACCACCACCTGCTGTTTTCAGACATGGCGATAAAAAACGCGGCGGAAAAAGACGGCGCGGGCGTTCTGCCGCCGGGGGCGCGGCTCGTCATTGACGAGGCGCACAACATCGCCGATTCCGCAACATCGCACTTTTCCCTCAGGGTGTCTCCCGCGTCGGTTGCAAAAACGCTTGGGCGGCTGACGAGGGCCTCGGCATTTGCCGCCCGCGCGGTGAAGGGAAGGGGCAAATCCGTCCGCGGAAGCAATGCGGGAAAACTGCTTGCGGGGATGGAGAGAATGTTCAAAACAAGGGCGGAAAACCTGAAAACTGCGGCGGAAAGTTTTTTTGACTCTCTAATTCCCGCCGATATGGACGAGAACGCGCCGACTTTCCGCGTGAGGGATGTTTCCCCCGATTCCTCCGTTCTTTGCGCCGCGATGAGGGGCGGGGCGCTTGAAACGGCGTCCGTTGCACGGCAGACGCTTGCCGTTCTTGAGGAGGAGGGCGGCGATGAGGCGGCGGGTGTGGTTGCGGAACTGAAGGCGGCGGAAAGCGGGCTGAACCGCATAGCCGAGGCGGCGGGGCTTTTTGCAGACCCCGAAGCCCTGAAGCATTATGTAAAAAGCGTTGAGTTGCGGCGGCGCGGCGGCGGGACGGTGGCGGCGGTTTCGCTTTTCCCGATAGACATAGCCGGGCTGATGGACGGGATTTATTCAAAATACAAGACTGTCATAATGACCTCCGCCACTCTTGCGGCGGGCGGTGATTTCGGTTTTCAGAGGCGTTCGGTGGGGCTTGAGGGCAATGACCGGCTGACTGAGCTTGCCGTGCCGTCTCCCTTTGACCACCGCCGCCGCGCAATGCTTGCGGTTTCCTCCGACATGCCGGAGCCGGGGGATGCGCGGTATGAGGGCGGCGGGCTTGCGGATGCGGTTTTTGAGTGTGTCCGCGCCTCTCGCGGCGGGGCGCTGGTTCTTTTCACCTCAAAGCGGATGTTGGAAAAGACCGGCGCGGATTTGGCCGCCCGTTTTGCGGGGTTGGGGTTGCGTTTGTTTTTGCAGGGAAGCGCCCCGCGCGAGCGTTTGCTGGCGGATTTCAAGGCGGATGCGGATTCGGTTCTGTTTGCGACCGACAGTTTCCGCGAGGGAGTTGACATAGCGGGTGATGCGCTCCGTCTGGTGGTGATAACGCGTCTTCCTTTCCGCGCTCCGGACGACCCTGTTTTTGAGGCGAGGATGGAGGCGGCGGAGGCGGCGGGAGGGAATGCCTTTGCGGATTACGCCGTTCCGCTTGCGGTGGTGGGATTCCGGCAGGCGTTTGGCCGTCTGATAAGGACGGCGACAGACAGGGGTGTTGTTGCGGTGCTGGACAGCAGGGCGGTCCGGAGGGGATACGGGAGGAGGTTTATAAAGTCTGTGCCGGAGTGTGTAACGGTGATAGGGGAGTTGGAAAGGGTTGCGCGGGAGATTGAGGGGTTTGTGGGGGTTCGGGGGTGAATGCGGTTGTGGGGCGGCGGGGGAGAACTGGATTCCTTGTCGTAGCAAGGAATGACCTATAAAACCCCGAACAGTTTCAACCCCGAAAGCAGAAGCGCAACCACAAGAAACCAGCGCACGGCGGCGGCCCCCTTCCTCACCGACAGTTTCGCCCCCCACCAGCCGCCTATCGCCGAACCCGCCGCAAGGTTGAATCCCTTCAGCAGGTCAACATTTCCCGAAAAGAAAAACATTACAAAAGCGGGCGCGGTGTATATCAGAACAATGAACACCTTGCGGGCGTTCACCTCCGCCATGCCTCCCCCGACCAGATGAAACATCAGCCCCATAATAACAAGGCCGACGCCCACCTGTATGAAACCGCCGTAAAATCCGGTCGCCACAAGGGCGGGGTATAAAAGCCACTTCCTGCGGGCAAACCTCCCGCCGCCTTCACCGGACACAAGCGAAGGCAGAAACATTGACGCCGCAACAAGCAGAATTACGCCGCCCGCAATTTTTTTGAACAGCAAATCGTCAATGCTCACCGCCACAAGAACCCCGCACACCATTCCGGGCAGAGTGAACAAAGAGTATTTGACCGATTCCCTAAAGCCGCCCGCCGCCCGCTCTCTGGAAAAAGACGCTCCCGCCGCAATGTTCTGGATCAGAATCGCAAGGCGGTTTGTGCCGTTGGCTTCAGAGCCGTCAAGGCCGGAGAATATCAGGGCGGGCAGAGTGAGCGCCGAACCGCTTCCCGCCATGACGTTTATCGCCCCCGCCGCCATGCCGACAAAAAACAGAAGCGCGGCGGAAAGCAGGGCGGGGTCGCCCGGCGCGGTCAGAAATTCCGTCACCTGTCCGCTCTCAGGTGCTCAATGCCGTCGGGACCCGATATGAGCATGTCGGTCGTGGTGGTGAGAAAAAGCCCGTGCTCAACAATTCCCGCCCTCCACACCAGAGATTCGGCGATGATTTTCTGGTCGTAAATGGGCCCGAAATTGCAGTCCAATATGTGGTTTTTCTGGTCGGTCAGGAAAACCTTTCCGTTTTCGTCTTTTCTCAACTCCGCCGAGATTGCGCCGAGCGACCGTATGAACCTCTGCGCGGGCCTCACCGCAAACGGTATGACCTCCACCGGAAGCGGGCGGCGGGTTCCCAGTTTTTCCGAGAGTTTGCCCCTGTCAACAATCACTATGTTTCGCAAACTCTCCTGCGCCACCACCTTTTCGCGCAACATCGCGCCGCCGCCGCCTTTGATTACCTTCAGGTTGCGGTCAACCTCGTCCGCCCCGTCTATGGTGATGTCTATCGCGCGGTCTTGCGCGAACTCGGATATGGGCAGCCCCAGATCTTTTGCAAGGGCGGCGGTTTTGACGGAAGTGGGAATGCAGGTGATGCCTTCAATCACGCCCGAGCGGACGCGCGAGGCGAGGCACTCTATGGCCATGGTCGCCGCCCTTCCCGTGCCGAGACCCACCACCATGCCGGAGGAGACGAAATCAACCGCCATCTCCGCCGCTTTTTCCAGCCCTTTGGCGTCCCGCTGTTCCAACTGCCTTTTGTGAGTCGTCATGGGGGATGAAACCCGCCAAACCTTACTTGAGGCCGTCCCCGTTCTCAATAACCGCCGCCGAGTCCCAGCAACTCCGCAAACTTCAGGACGCCGCCCGCCGCTTCGCCGCCGCCCTGCGGCAGAACCGCCTGAAACACCTTTCTGCCCGCGCGCTCAAGCGCTTCCCTGTCTCCCAGCATCTGGGCGTTTTTGAGGATTTCAAAAGACACCCCGCCGCTGTCCGGCACACCTTCGGGGACGGTTAAGTCTTCCGCCGCCGGTGGCGCGGTTATCTGGATGAAGAAACCGTCCGCGCCGCCTCCCTTGTGAATCTGCCCGGACGAATGCAGGTAGGCGGGGCCAAGGTCCGCCGTGACGGAGACACCGAATTTTTTTGAGATTGCCGACCTGAGAAACTCCACCGCCGACAGCGCCTCTTTGTCAAGAAACGCCTGAATTGACAGGTATCCCCCCTCTTTTCTTTCGGCGGCGGCCTTCTCAAGCGCGGCGCGCGCCTCCGCAATGTTTTTTGACGGGTCTGTCGCCCTGAACTGAATGCCGCAGTCCTCAAAGTCGGGCGCGGAAAACGGCAACTCGCCCGCGCTCCGGTAGATGCCTAAAAAACGGCGCGTCTGGGATTTTGCGCCCTCCACATCGGGCTGGTCAAACGGGTTGACTCCCCACTTCGCCCCTAAAATCGCCACAGCAAATTCCCACCTGAACACCTCCGCGCCGAGCCCCTCCGCGCCATCCACCACGGTGGCGACCACGGGAATGCCGCGCTCTGCGGTCTTTTCCGCAATCGCCATGGTTTTGCCGTCCCCTTTCAGGCAGACAAACACCGCGCCGCCGGTTTCCTCTTCTTCGCAAAGGTCATGAGCGACGGGAAGAACGCGCCTGCCGTCTTTGCCCAGACTCTCGCCGACTATCTGCTCAACAAACCTGTCAAAGCCCGCAATCCCTTCCGAGCAGCGCACATGAAACTTTCCGTTTGCCCTCCCGCAGAAGGTGTCAACCGCCGCCGCCAGACGAAGCGCGGAGCCGCCCCCGTCCCTTCGCAAACTGTCTGACATCGCAAGGGCGCGGGAGAGGATTGCCTTTGTGTCCGCTCCCGCAAGGGCGGCGGGAATCATTCCGAAAACCGAGAGCGGGGAAAAACGCCCGCCGACCGTTTCGTCTCCCTCAAACACACGGGCAAACCCTCTGCTTGCGGCGGTCTCAAAAAGAGGGGTCCCGCGGTCGGTTATGGCGGCGAACCTGCCCGCCGCCCTGTCCGCCCCGCCTTCACTCCGGGCGCATTGGTCAAAGAAAAATTCCGCCACGGACGCGGTCTCAACCGTCGCCCCGGACTTGGAGGAGACGATAAAGAGCGTCTCGCTGAAATCAATCTCCCGTTTTAACGCAAGCAGGGAGTCCGTCACCGTGGTGTCGGCAACTGTTAGGCGGGCGGCGGATCTTCCCTCAAACGCGCGCGCAAACACCTTTGACATCAGCGCCGCGCCGCCCATGCCCGCAAGTATCACCCGCCGGATGTTTTTTGTGTCCGGCGCGGCGGAGGAGAAACTCCCGACAACTTCCGGAGCCGGATTTTCGGGAAGAGACAACCAGCCCAGCCTGCCGCCGACCGCTTCGGGCGGGCCGTTCCACAGAGATATGTCCCGCCGGAAAATTCTTGCCGCCACATCGTCCGGAAACCGGCTTTGCGGGTCTTTCGCAAAAACGCGCGGGCCCATTTCAATGTAGTCGCGCGGTTTTGTCATTCCCTTCCAATGAGCCGGCGGGCAAGGGAGGCTATGTTTTCCTCGTCAAACCCGAACGCCTTCATCACATCGCCGCCGGGGGCGGACTCACCAAACCTGTCAATGCCCAGAGAGAAGGAATCTCTCCCCGCCCCGGTGTATCTTTCCCACCCCAGCGTTGAGGCGGCCTCAACCGACAGGCGTGTTGTAACCTCCGGGGGAAGCACGCCGTCCCTGTAGTCGCGGGACTGCCGCTCAAAAATTTCCCAGCTCGGCATGCTCACGACCCTTGACCGCACTCCCTCCCCCGCGAGAGACCGGTGCGCGCACACGCACGGAAACACCTCCGAGCCTGTGGCAATGATGATGATTTCCGGCCCGCCCGCGCAGTCCGCCACGATGTAAGCCCCCATTTCCGGCCCGCCTCCGGCTTGCGCGGGGCTCTCAAGGGCGGGGACGTTCTGGCGCGTAAGCACAAGCGCCGCCGGTTTGCGGGACGAGATTATCAGGGGCCACAAAGCCCTCAGTTCGTTTCCGTCCGCGGGGCGGATGACATCCAGGCCCGGCGTCGCCCTCAGGGCCGCCAGATGCTCAACGGGCTGGTGGGTGGGGCCGTCCTCGCCGACACCGATGCTGTCGTGCGTGAAGACATAGACAACCGGCTGCCGCATAAGGGCGGAAAGCCGCAGCGCGGGCTTCAGGTAGTCCGAGAACACAAAGTAGCATGAGGCATAGGGTCTGAGCCCGCAAAGCGCGAGCCCGTTGCAAAACGCCGCCATTGAGTGCTCCCGCACGCCAAAATGGAAGTTTCTTCCGCTCCGCTCCTCCGCGCTGAAACTCCCGGCGGGCTTTATTAAGGTTTTTGTGGAGTCGGCAACGTCCGCCGCTCCGCCCATAAACCAGGGGATTTTCGCGCTTATCTCTTCCATTATTTTGCCGTTGCTTGTTCTTGTGGCGGCGGAGGTTCCGGGCTCAAAAACCGGCAGGTCTGTGTCCCACCCGTCAGGCACGGAGCCCTCGCAGATGGCGCGAAACTCGGACGCAAGGCCGGGATGCTCTTTCGCGTACTCGGCAAAAAGCGCGTTCCACTCCTCTTCAAGTTTGCCTCCCTTTTCAATCACCGACCGCCTGTATTGCTCAACTTCGGGCGGTGTGTGGAAATCGCTCCCGTCAAAACCGTAGGCCTTCTTGGCAAGGCCGGACTCTTCGGGACCCAGAGGCGCGCCGTGGGCTTCGGGAGTGTTTTCTTTGCCGGGACTCCCGAACCCTATGCGGCTTTTGACCCTCACAAGCGCCGGGCGGCGGCTTCCGGTTGCTCCGGCGAGCGCGTTTTCCACGGCGGCGAGGTCGTTTGCGTCCGGCACGGAGAAGACGTCCCATCCGTAGGCGGCAAATCTGCCGGTTACGTCTTCGGAAAAGGAGATGTCCGTCTTGCCGTCAATGGTGATGCTGTTGTCATCGTATATCCAGACCAGATTGTCCAGACCCAGATGGGCGGCGAGAGACGCCGCTTCGGAGGTGATTCCCTCCA
Source organism: Candidatus Dadabacteria bacterium (assembly GCA_026708565.1). NCBI lineage: Bacteria > Pseudomonadati > Thermodesulfobacteriota > Candidatus Dadabacteria > Candidatus Dadabacteria bacterium. The sequence continues at coordinate 19,005 of JAPOUR010000027.1, read as the reverse complement.
TCATGTCGCCGTCGCTGAGGATGGAAAAAACCCGGTATCCCGCTATCTCAAAGCCCGGCCTGTCAAATCTTTGCGAGAGCCACCGGGACGCCGCCGCCATGCCGACGGATGTGGCCGCGCCCTGACCGAGCGGGCCGGTTGTGGTTTCAATGCCGGCGATGAGGCCGTGCTCCGGATGCCCCGCGCACTTGCCGCCCAGCCGCCTGAACCGCTTTATGTCGTCAATGGACACTCCGTAGCCCGATATATGAAGCACGGAGTAAAGAAGCATGGACGCGTGCCCGGCGGACAGCACAAAGCGGTCGCGCGCGGGCCAGGCGGGGTTTGAGGGGTTGTGTCTGACAAACCCGTCCCACAGTTTGAAGGCGACCGGGGCAAGCGCCATCGGCGTTCCGGGATGCCCGGAATTTGCTTTCTCCACGGCGTCTATTGAAAGGGCGCGTATGCAGTTAATGATTTTTGCAGTTGAGTCTATTTTCATCCTGACAGCCAAATCAAACAGGGAAGCATATACCAAACCGCGCGTTTGCCCAATATGGAAGACCGGGAATAATTTTTATTGATATTCGGTTTTGAGTGTGTAGAATAGCACTTGTAACCGGCTGTGGCCGGTCCCCTAACTTGGGGGAGGAGACTATAGAACTTGAGCAAGCCTGAAGATTACGTCTTTGAGTGGCCTGTATTCCCCAAAGACGAAACCGAGAGAGACCTGCAGATATCGGAGGTCGCTATGAGGGAGGGTGCTAACGGATTTCCCGATACCGACTCCTCCATCTTTTCCATTACTGAAAATGAGGTTATAGGGAGGATAAGGCGCTTCTATGTGACTGTCCTTGAGACCGTGTCCAACAAGTTCATAAGGCTTGGAGAAGAGACGGCAAACATAAAGTTGTATCTTGACCGTTTTGACATGGGGCAGTTGCCCGCCCAACTCAAGGCCAAGGTTGACGGAGAGCTTACCGGCGCCAGCGTGAGCATGTCGGAACTCGGTCTGAAGGCCAAAATTGCAAAGAATGACTTTGAACTCTTCAAAAAAGAACACGGATTAACAAGAGAGCCCGTTTACTCTCTGAAGTGGAGAGCCATCTGGGGGCCCGCCATGCTGTTGTTCCTGTTTTTTCTTGAAGTGGCGCTTAACGGCGCTCTTGTGGCCTCGGTGGTGGAGGGTCTTATAGCGGGTATTTCGGTTTCCACCACGGTTGCGACCTTAAATGTCCTTCTTTCTTTCGTTGTGGGCAAATACCTGCTTCCGGAATTGAACACACAAGGAAAGGGATACAACCTCAAAAAGAAATTAGCCGCTTTTGCAGGGATAGTTTTGCATGTCCTTACTATAATTTATCTCAACCTTGTGTTCGGCATATTCAGAAGCATTGCTCTTGAAGCGACCAAGGCGAGGCCGTGGGAAGGTGGCATTGACCTCAACGACCAGAGCGAGGTTGTGAACGCCCTCAAGCCGTGGGCGGCCCTGAGTGAGGTGAATGACATACCGTCTTTGTTTGTAATAGGGGTTGGGTTTGTATTCGCCGCCATAGCACTTATTGACGGATATAGCTACGATGACCACTACCCCGGCTACGGAGATGTTCACAGAAAATTTGTCAAGATGCTTGAGCCTTTTGAGAGAAGCAAAAGGGGGCTCAGCGACAGAGTGCACAGGATAATGGACGAGTACAATCAGGTGATGGATGTGAGTGTGAAGGAGTTTGAGTCAAAATATCTGCGCTGGGGACTCATACAGAACATTGCGCAACAGCAGTTCTCAAGTTATGCGGTGTGGGTGCGTCAGGTGGAGCAGGATGCAAACAAGCTTCTCAGCGACTACAGGGCGGCAAACATAAAGGGGAGGCACACAAGTTACAGTTCAAAACAGGCCCCTTCTTATTTTGACTCTAGGTGGACTTTTTCCGAGCACGAGAAAGACCCCGCATCCACATTTTCGCATATACACGACCTTATCAACAAAACCGAGAAAGAGGATTGGGAGAAAAAGAATGCTCTGGTGCAACAGGAAATGGCGGCGGCGCAAAACGAATGCGCTCACAGTCTTCGCAAGTTTCTTCAGGAGTTGCAGGAAGAGTATGAGAAATAATCCGGGAGTTCCTCTTATGATGTCAGGGATAGGAAAAGCGCTTGTTCTTTTATTCGCGTTGGCGTTGCTCCCCGTTGCCGGGGCTTTTGCCAAGGATGATTCCCACGGGCCGGTTCTGCACGAAAGGGACAGAGACCCCAGAACCTTCTGCCCTTATGAGACTGGGGTGTCCAAAGAGCATTTGCTCATCTTTGTTGATGTGACGGACGGCATTTCTGAACAGCAACTGAGCCTTATCAGAAACAACATTCTCACGCCGAGGTTATTTAAAGACGTGAGTTTATACGGGAAAATTTCGCTTGTGGTAATGGATGGAAACAACCCTGTTACCGCCCTCAAGCCGGAGATGGTGGTTTGTCGTCCCAAAAATGGCGATCTCTCTTCTCCCGATCCCAGAGACCACTACGACATGATGGTGGAAAGTCGCCAGAGGATTGAGGTTGAATACAATCTGGGCTACATACGTCGGCTTCGTGAGGGTATAATCAAGAAGGTCAAGACAAAGGCCGAGACCCGCAATACGGACGGAATTTCTCCGATTATGGAGGCTATGAACGAAATATCGCGCTCGTCCGCGCTTGATTTCGGTGACAGATACGAGAAAAAGACCCTTATTGTGGTTTCCAATCTTTACCACAATTCCAGAAGCATTCCGCTTGACAAGTTGTGCGTCAGAAGGGTTTATCTCCACGACTTCCTCTCCTCCCGCTACACCAAGACATGGAGTTGCCCGTCTTTTAAAGATATAAGGAAAAAGAGGTCAAACAGGTTTTATCTGGAGAGAAAGATAAGGCCGAAGTTCAAGGGCCCCGTGGACTTGAAACTGTGGGTTCTTCACAAAGAGGTCAGCAACTCAGGCAGCATCCGTGACGATTCGCTTATTTCCTTCTGGCAGGAATACTTTGAATATGTTCAGGGGGACCTGAATTTCCTTGAGCCGGAGTTTGAGTCCGACCCCTCCTGACTGTTTTGACGGCATTGTCCGGTCATAGAAAGGCGGCCCTTGTAACCGGCGGGGCAAAGCGCATAGGGGCCGGGGTGTGCGTCCGCCTTGCGGAGATGGGATACGACATCGCTCTGCACTGCTTCAAATCAAAGTCCGAGGCCCGCAAGACAGTCAGTGCCGTGAAAGAGAGGGGGGTTGCCTGCGAGGTCATTCGCGCCGACCTTTCCCGCCCGGCAAATGCGGCGAAACTGGTTGCCACAGCAGCGGAAAAGCTTGGCGGACTCTCAGTGCTTGTGAACAATGCGTCCATTTTTGAGAAGGGCGGTTTCGGCGACATAACTGAAAAGCGCCTTGAGCGCGACATGGCCGTCAATTTCAAGTCGCCCTTTTTCGCGTCTCAACAGTTCGCGCGGGGCGGGCGCAAGGGGCTTATAGTGAACATGCTTGACGCGCGCGTTACCAAGAACCACACCATGCATTTCTCATACAACATCAGCAAGAAGTGTCTTTATGATTTTACCTTGGCGGCGGCGAAGGCTCTGGGTCCTGCGGTCAGGGTCAATGCGGTCTGTCTCGGCCCGGTGCTCAGGGAGGCGTCTTCATCTGCGGCGGATTTCAAAAGACTGGGTGCGCAAACCCCGCTTGGAAAAACCGGAGGGGTTGAGCATGTTTGTCTTGCCGTTGAGTACCTTGTTAACAACCAGTTTGTGACGGGCGAAACACTTTTTGTTGACGGAGGGCAGCACCTTTGACGGTCATAAGCATAGAAAACTTGCGGCTCAGAACGGTCGTGGGAATTTTTGAATGGGAAAAGAAAATCCTTCAGGAGGTGGTCGTCAATGTTGAGGCGCGTATAGACTGCCCAGACCCTCTGGCAATAGGAGACGATATCTCCGGCACTCTGGACTACAAGGCGCTGAACAAAAAGATCATCAGGTTTGTGGAAGACGGCCGTTTCAACCTTTTGGAAACCATAGCGGGCGGCATTGCGCGGATAGTTCTTGAGGATGACAAGGCGCTTGAGGCAACCGTCAGAGTGGACAAGCCCGGCGCGCTCAGGTTTGCCGATTCGGTCTCTGTCACACACACGGCTCAGAGGCGGGGGGAGGACGGTTGAAGATTTCCGGCGACTACAATGCAAGGGGTGTCCGGTGGGACCTTTCGGATTTGTACGCCGCCCCGGACGACCCCGCAATAGAGCGGTTAATGAAGGACTGCCTGCGGCGCGCCCGCGCTTTTGAGAAAAAATACAGGGGCGCGGTCGCATCCCTGTCCGCGCGGCGTTTTGCGGCGATGCTGAAAACCCTTGAGTCCATAACCGCCGCCACCGCAAAGACTTACTGCTACGCGCAGCTTCTTCACGCCTCAAACACGGACGACCCGAAGGCGGGCGCGCTTTTGCAGTTTGTCCGCGAGAAACGCTCCGGGATAAGCGGACACCTTCTGTTTTTTGACGTGGAGTGGGTCAGAGCCCCGGACACCGCCGCGCGAAAACTGCTCGGCGGTCGCGAACTTGCCCCGTATCGCCATTTTCTCACAACAAAGCGCCTTTATAAACCGCATACCCTCAGTGAGAAAGAGGAAAAGGTTGTCATGGACAAGTCCGTTACCGGCGCATCGGCTTTCAAACGGCTTTTTGACGAAATCCTCGCGGACATGCGCTTTGATGTGAAGACCCGCAAATCCACAAAGAAACTCAATGAGACCGCCACTCTCTCCCTGCTTTACAGCCCCGACAGAGACACCAGAAAAGCCGCCGCGCGCGCCCTCACACGGGGCCTTGAGAAAAACTCAAAGCCCCTGACTTTTATCTTCAACACGCTTGTCGCAGACCACTGGCTTGACGACAACATGAGGTCGTATGAAACACCCATCTCCTCGCGAAACCTCAGCAATGAGATTGACGACTCCATGGTGGAGGGTCTGCTTGCGGAGTGCGAGGCCAACTACGGCATGGTGAGCCGCTACTACCGTTTCAAGAAAAAACTGCTCGGATTGCCGTCTTTTGCCGATTATGACCGCTACGCGCCGGTTTCAGCCTCGCGCAAAAAAACCTCATACCCGGATGCCCGCAGGATGGTGCTTGAGTCTCTGGGCAAATTCTCCCCTGAAATGGCGGCGGTCGCGCGGCTTTTTTTCACGAACAACTGGATAGACGCCGAGTGCAGGAACGGTAAATACGGCGGAGCTTTCAGCCATCCGGTTGTCCCGTCCGCGCACCCGTATATTCTGATGAACTATCAGGGCGGCCCGCGCGACGTGATGACGCTTGCCCACGAAATGGGGCACGGAATTCACCAGTATCTCTCCCGCAAAAAAGGGTATTTCCTCTCGGACGCGCCGCTCACCACCGCCGAGACGGCGAGCGTGTTTTCCGAGATGCTTGTGTTTCAGGAGATGAAACGCCGCGCTCCGAAAAAGGACCGCCTTGCGCTGCTGTGCGGAAAAATTGAAGAGTGCTTTGCGACCGTATTCCGCCAGACCGTGATGACACGTTTTGAGCAGTCCCTTCACGAGTCGCGCCGCTCCGAGGGCGAACTCACAAAAGAGCGCATAAGCGAGTTGTGGACGGCCGCCAACCGCGCCATGTTCGGCTCCTCCGTAAACCTTACACGCGACTACGGGCTGTGGTGGATATATGTTCCCCATTTCATCCATTCGCCGTTTTACTGCTACTCATACTCGTTTGGCGAGCTTCTGGCTCTCTCCCTCTACGATGAATACACGCGGCGCGGGGGCGATTTTGTCTCCGGCTATCTGGACCTTCTGTCATCGGGGGGAAGCGACAACCCGGCGGCGCTTGTGCGAAAAACCGGCGTTGACATAACCGCGCCGGGATTCTGGGCGAAAGGGTTTTCCATTCTCGGAGACATGGTTGACGAGGCCGTTTCCCTTGCCTGATTGATGTGGTAGTTTATGCCCGCAATGGAGTATTTTATCGCCTCATGCGTTGCCACATGGCTGGTTCTCGGCTTTTACGCCGCAACACTTCTTATCCGCAGCCGCCGCGCCGGGGCGCGGGACTGACGCATGGGGGCGGCGGGAGTCAGGATCGCCCTTGCGGCGCTGGTTGTTGTGCTGTCCGTGGCATACCTTGTGTATGACGGCGTTACGGACACAATGGTTTACTATCTGACTGTTCCCGAACTGAAACAGACTGCGGTTGAGGGAAGCAGATACAGGGTTTCCGGGCCGGTGGAGGAAGACAGCATCCGCAAGCACCCCGGAGGGGAGATTACTTTCTCCATAGCGGAAAACGGCGACCGGCTGCCGGTCGCCTATCGCGGAACTGTTCCCGACACCTTCAGGGAAGGGGTTGAGGCCGTTGTGGAAGGCGTTTATACGGAGGGCCGTCCCTTTGACGCCGACCTTCTTCTTGCCAAGTGTCCCACAAAATACGAGTCTTCATACGAGAGTGAAGGGCGCAGATGAACCCGCATGAGTTGGGCTCCGCCGCGGTCGCCCTGAGTTTTCTTCTTTCGGTTTACTCCCTTGTTCTTTCTTTTGCGGGAGCGGCGTTGCGCCGTCCGCGCCTTGTCCGTAGCGCGGAAAACGCGGTTTCGGCAACATTCTTTCTGCTCCTTGCGGCGACCGGGCTTTTGCTCGCCGAACTGGCCTCGCTGAACTTCGGGCTCAAATATGTGGCAATGAACACCAGTTCCGACCTGCCGCTTGTTTACCGTCTTACGGCGTTGTGGGCCGGGCAGAGCGGCTCGCTGTTGCTGTGGTGTCTTATCCTTTCCGCATACTCGGCGGTTTTCGTCCTTCGCGGCGATGGCGCGAACAAGCCGTACGTGACGGGCGTCCTGTCGGGCGTAACGGTGTTCTTTGTGTTTCTGATTGCCTTTGTGGAAAATCCGTTTGAAACACTTCCCTTCACCCCGTCCGAGGGCAGGGGGCTGAACCCCATACTCCAGAATCCCTACATGGCCATACACCCGCTCGCCCTTTATGCCGGTTATGTGGGCGTGACGGTTCCCTATGCGCTTGGCATGGGGGCCATGCTGGGCGACGGCGACTCCGGGTGGGCGGAACGCGCGCGCAAATGGGCGGTTTTCTCCTGGATATTTCTCAGTTTGGGGCTGCTTCTGGGGGCGAGGTGGGCGTATATGGAACTGGGCTGGGGCGGCTACTGGGCATGGGACCCGGTTGAAAATGCGGCGTTTATGCCGTGGCTGTCGGGCACTGCGTTTCTTCACTCCGTAATGGTTCAGAGAAAGAAGAACATGTTTACGAAGTGGAACATACTGCTTGCATCCGTAACTTTTTTTCTCGCCGTTTTCGGAACATTTATAACCCGCAGCGGCATTATCTCATCCGTGCATTCGTTTGCCCTGTCGGACATAGGCCCGATGTTTGCCGGTTTTCTTCTCTTCATAGCGGTTTTTTCGGCGGGTGTTTTTATTTTCGGAAAGAGGGATTTCGGTTCGGGAGGCGGTTTTGAGTCCGCTCTTTCACGCGAGAGCGCGTTTGTGTTCAACAATGTTCTGTTTCTTTCCGCGGCGTTTGTAGTGTTTCTGGGGACGGTTTTCCCCATCATTTCCGAGGCGGTAACCGGAGACCGCATTCTTGTGGGCCCGCCTTATTTCAACCGGTTGAACGTTCCCGTCGGGCTGGTTCTCATATCCCTTATGGGTGTGGGAACGGTTTTGCCGTGGCGTGGCCTGCCGCCGCGCGCGTTTGCCGGGGCGGTCTCCGTCCCGCTTTTGTGCGCCGGTGCGGTTCTGGCGGCTCTTGCGTTTTACGGAATCCGCAGCCCCGCCGCGCTTGCCGCGTTTTCCCTGTGCGCTTTCTGCCTTGCCTCCTCCGCAAGCGGCATACTGAAGGTCGCCTCAAGGCGGAAGGCGTCTCTGCTTGGCGGTCACATTGTCCACATCGGGGTCGCCGTCATAGTCGCCGGTGTTACCGCCTCGTCCATTTTTGCGGACAAACACGAGGTGACCATGAAACCGGGAAACACCTTTTCCGTGCGCGGCTATGAACTGAAATACCTCTCAACCGACCGCAGTGTTACGCCCGCAAAGAATGTTGTTTCCGCGCGGATTGAGGTCTCCGGCGGCGGTCGTCCGGCGGGGGTTATCTTTGCCGAAAAAAACCTGTATCTGTATGAGGGCAACAGAGAGATAAACCGCGAGACCGAGGTGGGGTTGCTCTCGTCATGGAAGGATGACCTTTATGTGGTGCTTATGGAGGCCGCGGATGACGGTTCGGTTCTGCTGGCGGTGGCGTTGAATCCCCTTGTTTCGTGGATATGGGCGGGAGGCGCAATCTTGCTTTTCGGAGCCGCGCTGACCTTTACCGGGGGGCGCAAATGAGTTTGGAAGACGCGGTAATAGCGGTTGTCGCGCTGGCCGTTTCGTTTTTTGTGGCCCGCCCTCTGTTTGGCGGCGGAGATAACCGCGACGGGGGCGGGAGTTGACCGGTCTGCGTGCTTTTGTCCTTTTTGCCGCGTTTGCGCTTTTGCCTCCGGTTTTGCCCGCTTTCGCCTCGCCGGAGGGGGAGGAACTGTTTGTCAAACACAGGTGCGTCCGTTGCCATACGGTTGGAAGGGGAAGGTTTGCGGGGCCCGATTTGAAAGGGGTTTTTGACAGGCATTCACGCGAAACCGTTCTCCTGTGGATAACCGACCCCTCAGCCGTTTACGCCGCAGAGGGACGCATGCCGGTAAACGAGGGTTATCCCCCCATGCCGCCCACGGGTGTCGGTTCGCGGGATGCGGAAATCCTTGCGGACTACCTGTTTTACCTGAAAGACGCCCCGCCTCCTCCTCCGGACGGCGGGGTTATATCGGGAAAGGTCATAAACCGGACGGCGGAAGCGCCCGCGCAGAACGTTACCGTTTCCCTCGGCTCTTTTCTGGGAGACCGCCTTGTTTCCTCGCGCTCCGAAGAGACGGCTGCGGACGGCGGCTTTGCCTTCCGGGGGCTTTCGTGGAGCGCGGCGCACAAACTGTCCATAAACAGCAACGGCGTCGCTTATGAGACCGCCGGCATGGTGTTCAAGCCCGCGCAAAATGAGATAGAGGTTGACCTGCCGATATACGACCCTTCCCGTTCGGACAAGTTTGTCCGCACGGAACTTCACCACCTCATCATTGAGCCGTTTGAGGGAGGGGCGAGGGTCGTGGAGTTTCTGGAACTGTCCAACACGGGAAAGACCGCGTTTATTTCATCTGGCGCGGGCGCGCTTGCAGGTGTTCCCGCCGGGGCGGAAAGTGTCAGGATTGTTCACGGCGCGGGCGGCGGAGACTCCTTCACCCTGCTTCCGGGCGCAAGCAGGGTTGCGCTGTCATACACCGTTCCCGCGCGCGGCGCGTCCGCCGCTTTTGCGAAGAAACTTCAATACAAAACAGAGTCTTTTGTTGTTGTTTCCCCCGAAACCGGAGGCATTGCGGTTGAAGGTCTCGGCGAAGGCGGGCGCGTCAGCGGTGAGGGCGGGGAGGATTTGTTCCGGTGGAGCGGAGAGGGTCTGCCAAAGGGAAAGCGGATATCCGTATCCGTCCATTCCTCGCGGGAAAGCCGCCCGGCGTGGATTTTGCCGTTTGCCGTTTTTGCGCTTGTCATCGCGGGCGCGGTTTTGTTTGGACGGTTTTGGAAGAGGGGTTGAACGGCGGGGGTCGCCCACCTGTCATTCCGTGCGAAGGGACGGGTTTCCATTTTCAACCCCGCGCGGAGGCGGGTATGCTTGCGGGAATGAACTACTGGCTGGTCAAGTCCGAGCCGTTCAAATACTCATGGGATGATTTCATCCGGGACGGCCGCACATACTGGGACGGAGTGCGAAACCATCAGGCGCGCAACAACCTGAAGGCAATGAAAAACGGAGACAAAGCGCTTTTCTACCACAGCAACGAGGGCCTTGAAATCGTGGGAGTCGCAAACGTGGTAAGAGAAAGTTATCAGGACCCCACCACCGAAGACGACAGATGGGTGGCGGTTGACCTTGAACCGGACGCCGCTCTCTCCCGCCCGGTGGCGCTCAGGGATATTAAGGCGGACCCCGCGTTTGCGGACATGGAAATAGTCCGGCAAAGCCGCCTCTCCGTAACGCCGGTTCTGAAAAAGCATTTTGACCTGCTGATGAAAAAGGGGAAACGCAAACCTTTGTAATGGCGCTGTCAACAAATCCCCAAACACTTGTTAAAGAGATGACAAAAGGCGGCAGGGGCGCGCTTGCCCGCCTTATAAGTCTTGCCGAGGGCGGGAAGATCAACACCGCCGCCCTTCTGTCCGAAGCGGGCCTTGACTGGAGCAACACTCCGGTGGTGGGAATCACGGGGCCTCCCGGAGCGGGCAAAAGCACTCTTACGGACAAACTGGTTGAGGTGTTCCGCAAAAACGGCTCCTCAGTCGGGGTGATTGCGATAGACCCGTCCAGCCCGTTTACCGGCGGGGCGCTGCTGGGAGACCGGGTGCGCATGGGCGGCCACTCCGCCGATGACGGCGTGTTTATAAGAAGCCTCGGCTCGCGCGGCTCTCTCGGAGGGCTTTCCCGCGCCACGGGCGACATCATCAAACTTATGAGCGCGTCCGGGGCGGGCTGCGTGGTGGTTGAAACAGTGGGCGTCGGGCAGAGCGAACTTGACATCATTGAGGTTGCCGACACGGTAACGGTGGTTCTCGTTCCCGAATCGGGCGATTCCATTCAGACAATGAAGGCGGGCATAATGGAAATAGGAGACATATTTGTTGTGAACAAGTCAGACAGAAAGGGCGCGCAGGCCCTCGCGGCGGAGCTGCGGGGAACGCTCGCCATAAGGGCGGGGGCAAAAGCCGCGTGGAAGCCGCCGGTGCTGCTCACAAAGGCGGTTGACGGAACGGGGGTTGAGGAGGTGGCGCGGGAGATTGAAAAACACGGCGATTTCCTCCGCCGGAGCGGAGCGCTTGAGCAAAAGCGGCGCGAGAGGACGAAAAACGAACTTATAAGGGAGGCCGAACGCGCGCTGTCGGCGCTTCTTGCCGAATCCGTCCGGGACGGCGAGCCCGCCTCAGGCGTGGTCTCGTCCGTTCTCGCGGGGCGGCTTTCCATAGCGGAGGGCGCGCAAGACATAGCGCGCATTCTCACAGGCGGAGGCGGGGGAAAATGAAAAAGCAGATACTCATAAGCCGCACTTCGGGCGAGATACGAATAGCCGTGGTTGAGGACGGAACGCTTGCGGAGTTGCAGGTGGAGAGGAATTCGTCCTCGCGCATCTCCGGCAACATTTACAAGGCGAGGGTTTTGAATTCAAGTTCCGCCATCAGGGCGTCTTTTGTTGACATCGGCGAGGAAAAGGCGGGCATTGTGTCGTGGAAAGACATACACGCGCAAAACGGCGCGGGCGGCGGCTCTCCCGTTGCCGAGGGCGCAGACCTTATCGTTCAGGCGGTCAAAGAGCCGGTTTCCGGCAAGGGGCCGAGGATGAAGGCGCGCGTCTCGCTTGTGGGCAAGTATGTGATACTGTCAAGCGATTCGGACAGAACCTCGCTTTCAAAGAGGATTGGCTCCGGGGCAAGGGGCAGGGTCGGCAAAATTCTTGACGCAATCCGCCCCGAAAACATGGGGCTGATAGCCCGCACCGCCGCCCTTGACAAAGACTCCGGGCTGATTGAAAAAGAGGTCAAATCCCTGAAAGGCGTGTGGGACAACATAGTGCAACAGTCGCGTATTATGCCCGCCCCCTCCCTGCTTTACCGCGAGCCGCCGGTTTATTTAAGCGCGGTCAGAGACTTTGCGTCTCCCAATGACGAGATCATCGCCGATGACTGGGAAGTGCTTGCGGATATCAACCGCTACATTGACGAAAACTTCCCCGGCGAGAACGTGTCCATCGGATACCACTCCTCCGACTCTCCGCTCTTCAGGGATTTCGGAATGGAGCAGGAGATTGACGACCTTCTCAAGAGGAAAGTCCGCCTTAAATCCGGCGGAGACATGATAATAGAGGAGGCCGAGGGGCTCACCGTGATAGACGTGAACACGGGCGCGGGCACGGGCGGCGGCTTCGGGGCGCTTTTGAGAACCAACCTTGAGGCGGCGGCGGAGGCGGCGCGGCAGATTCGGCTCAGAAACCTTGTGGGCATAATTGTCATAGATTTCATAGACATGGGACACGCGGATATGAAGAAGATTTCCGGAGCGTTTGAGCAGGAGATGAAACGGGACAGGACAAGCCACACGATTTCGGAAATGTCGGAGTTTTGCGTTCTCCAGCTCACGCGCAAACGGTCAAGGGAAAGCGTGGCGAAAACGCTTTCCGAGCCGTGCGCCGTGTGCGAGGGGACGGGGCTGGTAAAATCAAAGGAGACGGTCTGCTACGAGATCATCAGGGATATGGAGCAGCACAACCTCATAGCGCGCGGCGGCGAGATACGGGTTCGCGCCCACAGGGATGTGATAGACACGATAAAATCCGTTGAGGCGGAACTGTTTGAAGGTTTTGAGCGCAAGGGCGTAAATGTGGTGTGCGAGGAGACGGACGGGGAGACGGGGGAGTTTTCGGTAACGGGAGAGTGGAAGATTTGACTGTCAAAAGACTTGAGAAGGGAATGGTCTCCCGGCGGGAGTTTGAGACTGACTCCTCAATGGCGGCGGACAGGTTTCATGAGCGTTCGCCGGTGGTTTTGTCAACGGCGTCTCTGATAGGCATCATGCAGACTGCGTGCGCCGAGGTGATGTCGCCGTTTCTCGCCGCCGATGAGATGGTGGTCAGCGTGAGGGTTGAGATAAGCCACTTCGGAGCGGTTCCGGCGGGCACGCGCCTGTCGCTTCAGACGGAGATTGCGGACATAAGCGGCAGGCAGGTTTCCTTCAAGGTTGAGGCGTCGGACGGGCGGCAGACGATAGCGTCGGGCAAAAACGACATGTTCATCATTGACAGACAGAGATTTGAGAGCGGCATAGAGAGATACAAAAATCAGTCCGGGAGGGTTCAATGAAAGGAGAAAACGGAAGTCTTTACCATATCGCCATAGCGGTCAGAGACCTTGAAAGTTCCGAGAAACTTTACGAGACGGTTATGGGGCTGAAGGTTACGCACCGCGAGGAGGTGGAGGAGCAGGGCGTCCGTGCGGCGATGCTTCAACCGCAAAGCGGGGAGGGGACGGCGATTGAGTTGCTTGAGCCCACCGGGGAGGATTCCCCCATACACAAATTTCTTGAAACAAAGGGCGAGGGCATCCACCATATATGTTTCTTTGTTGACGACATAGAGAAGTCGCTTGAAGAGTTGAAAAAGCGGGGTGTCCGCCTTGTGGACGAGACGCCGAGGACGGGCGCTTACAATTCACTGGTGGCGTTTATCCACCCCAAGGCGATGAACGGCGTTCTTGTGGAACTGGCGCAGATGGCCGGTTAGCCGCCGTTTTTTCAGTCTTTGGGGGCGCGAAACTCCGCCCCGGAGCCGGTCTCCGAACCGGAGCCGGAAGAGTCGCCTTTGCTCCCGCCGTCGGTTTTGTCGGGGGAGTCATTTCCGTCAAGCGAGTCCCGGAAGTTTCTTATTCCCTTCCCAAGCGAAGACCCGATTGAGCCGAGCCGCCCCGGACCAAAAACCAGAAGAACGATTACGAGAACTATTACAAGTTCGGTCATGCCTATTGAGCCCATAGGGGATATGTTACAGATAAGGAGCGGGGATTTCAATCAGGGGCGGGATTTCACGGCATCGTACGCCGCCAGCGCCGCCGTCCGCGCTTTGCGGTGGTCAACAACCGGAGCGGGGTAGGTTGCGCCGGGTTCAATGCCCGCCGCTTTCAGCGCCCCGGCGGGCGCGCTCAGCGGTTCGCTCAGGTATTTGTCCTCAAGCGCGGCTATCTCCGGAATCCGCCGCCGCACATAAGCGCCGTCCTCATCAAACTTTCCGCCCTGCAAAGCGGGGTTGAAAATTCTGAAATACGGGGCGGCGTCCGCGCCGCAGCCCGCCACCCACTGCCACCCGAAGGAGTTGTTGGCGAGGTCTGCGTCCACCAGAGTGTCCCAGAACCACTTTTCGCCCGACTGCCAGGGTATCAGCAGGTGTTTGGTCAGAAATGATGCCGTTATCATTCTCACCCGGTTGTGCATATAGCCGGTTTCCCAGAGTTCGCGCATTCCGGCGTCCACAACGGGGTAGCCGGTCTGCCCCCGCTTCCACGCTTCAAAAAGCCCGGAGTTTTCCCGCCACGGAAATTTCTCAAAATTCTTTTTGAACGGCTTTTCCGGCAGATGCGGAAAGCGGCACAGCAGATGACGGGAGAATTCCCGCCAGCCGAGTTGCGAGAGGAACTTGTCAGTATGCTCTTTGAGTTCCGGGCGGTTGTTGCGTTGATTAAGGAGGGTGTGAAAGAGTTTGCGCGGCGAGATTTCCCCGAAACGGAGATGGGGAGACAGCCGGGATACGCAGTCCCGCGCCGGGTGGTTGCGCCCTTCGGCGTAGTCCGTTATTCCCCGCTCCAGAAATCTCAGCAGGTGGTTTTGCGCTCCTTCCTCGCCGGGTTGCCACAGTGTGCGCCATTGAGACATCCGCCCCGTTTTGGTCGGCGGGTCAAGATTTTTCAGGGCGTTCTTTGTGTTTTCCCTTATGCGGGCGAACTTGAGCGGTTTCTTTTGAGGCGGCGGTTTTTGCGGGGAGGGGAGGGAAAGGCAGTGTTTCCAGAACGGGGTAAAGACTTGGAAGGGTGTCCCGCTTCGGGTTATCACCTGTTCGGGTTCAAACAGCAGGTCGCCGGGGAAACTCAGCAGTTCCACATTCTCCGTGCCGAGCGACTTATGGAGTTTGTTTTCCAACTCCGCCGCCCACGGCTCATAACAGCGTGAGCAGTAAACCGCGCGGGCGTTGTGTTTATGCGCGAGAGCGGGCAGTTCTTTCTCCGTCTCTCCCTTGCGGATGACAAGGTTTCCTCCGAGGGCGGCGATGCCCTCCGCCAGAGCGGCGAGGCTGTGGCGCAGCCACCAGCGGCTTGCGTTTCCCATTCGCCACTGTCCGGGGCTTTTGTCGTCCAGTATGTAGCAGGGGATTATCTCCCGCCCGGTCTGCGCGGCGGCGGAGAGGGCGGCGGAGTCCGTCAAGCGGAGGTCTTGCCGAAACCAGTAGATTAGGGGTTGTGTGGGCATGGGAGTATGTTGCTGGAAGGGGAGGGGATTGTAAAGAGAAAGGATTTGACAGTGGCAGGGCTGATTTATACAATAAAGGTGCTATGGCAAAGAATGTCGAACAGCATGAAGTGAACGGGTCTCCGAAGAAAGGCGCGGGCAATGAAGAGTTCCTCACAATGGTGGGTTCTACGGGAGGCGCGGCGATGCTTGGGGCGGCAATGGGCGGTCCGGTGGGCGCAATAGTTGGTGCGGGTATAGGCTTCTTTCTGGGCAGGATGACAAACGAAAATCGGCGTGACAAAGAAAACAGACACAACTCTTAAAAGTATCTACTCTCAATGCTTCAACCAATCTACTTATATGTTGTTATAGTCCTTGTCTCTATAACAATAGCAGTTTTTGTTACAGGGAAACGGAATAGTGTTGTTCAGAAACTAATAGAAGTAGTTTCTGGGGCAGTAATGCCTGCGGGTTGTATCTTTCTGATTTTGGGGGCACTGGACAAGAACTTTCTTTTTGAACACTACGCATCACTGAGGTTCGTTATGTTCATAGCAGGGATTACCAGTTTTCTTATTTATGGACGCAGACTTCTGGAACAAATAGGAATTCTTAAGGACAAGTAGAATGCTAATGGTCTAAACCAGTAGATTAGGGGTTGTGTGGGCATGGGGGTATGTTGCTGGAAGGGAAGAGGTTTGACAAGGGGCGGGGGGTATCTGATACTGTTTAAACATAGATTTTCCTTCCGTTTGCCTTGAAAAAGGGGGTATTGGGGTGTATAGCATACAAGTTACAGCAAACACCCGCAGAAGTACGCTGATGAGGTCAGTAAAGCAATGATAAATACTGAAAAGTTGTTTGACGATTTGTATTGGGCAAATACTGAGAGCGAAGTGACCGAGATACTGCTCTCTGTTCAAGACAATCTAACTTGGAAACCATATGGCAATAATGAAAGTAACTTTGGTGTTATGGAGGCTCAGCAAGCCGAACCAGTTCCTGCCCTAGTGGAGAAACTAACAAACTCCATTGATGCAATACTCATGAAGCGGTGTTTGGAAGAAGGGATAGATCCAAAATCTAAAAAAGCACCAAAATCTGTAGAAGGAGCGATTAAAGAATTTTTCCCAAATGCTCAAAATTGGGATTTACCAGAACATCGGCGACAACAGGCAGAATCACTTCAAATTCTCGCACATGGACCGAGAAGGGAGACATCGTTAGTTATTTATGATGATGGTGAAGGACAACACCCTGAAGATTTTGAAGGTACGTTTCTTTCTCTCTTGAAGGGAAATAAGACTGAAATACAATTTGTTCAAGGAAAATACAACATGGGTGGTGCGGGAGCTATTGTTTTTTGTGGGAAAGAAAAGTATCAGTTGGTTGCCTCTAAAAAATATGATGGAACAGGTCTTTTTGGTTTCACTTTAGTTAGGAGGCATCCTCTTTCTGGATTAGAGAAAGAAACACGTAGGAGTACTTGGTATGAGTATTTGACTATTGATGATAAAATTCCTAGATTTGAGATTTCTGAACTGGATCTCGGTTTGCACAATAGAAAGTTCACAACCGGATCAATCATTAAACTATATTCGTATCAACTCCCATCCGGATCTGTTCCAATAAACCGGGATTTGAGCAGAAGTATCAACGAACTGCTTTTTGATCCTGCGCTTCCTTTTTGTATCGTTGAGCAATATGACAGGTATCCAAATGATAAAGTATTACAGAGAATTTTCTATGGGCTCAAAAGAAGTTTAGAGAAAGAGGACAATGGTTATATACAAGACCGTTTTCAGCAATCATACAAAGATAAAGAGATAGGCGAGTTTACAGCAACAGTCTATGTTTTTAATACAAAAGTTGATGGCAAGACACCTAAGGAAACTCGTGATTTTATACGTAACGAATACTTCAAGAACAATATGTCGGTTTCTTTTTCTCTCAATGGACAGGTTCATGCACCGTTTACTTCAGAGTTTGTATCGCGGACCCTTAAGTATCAGCTTATTAAAGACTATCTTCTTATACATGTTGATTGCACTGAGTTAGAAATAGAATTTAGGAACGAGTTGTTCATGGCTTCCCGAGATCGTGCCAAGGGAGGCGATGAAATGAATAAACTCCGAAGTATTGTGGGGCGTGAACTTAAAAAGGGCAGACTCGAAGATATATATAAGCAAAGAAAAGCCAATATTGGTAACCATGGGGAGGATTCAAGTGACTTGTTACGTAACTTTTCAAAAAATCTCCCGTTAAAATCCGATCTTCTCTCATTGCTTAATCAAACATTCAAATTAGAAAAACCAAATGACAATCTTCGAAAATCGAATGGAAAACAAAGAAAACGCAAGTCACAAGAAGAGTCTTTTGACCCGAAACGCTTTCCGTCAATGTTTAAGTTGGTTAGTAATGAAAAATCAGATTCTCATCCATTGTTCAAAATCCCACAAGGGAATGAGAGGACAATAAGATTTTCTACAGATGTTGAAGATGCTTTTTTTGAAAGAGTTGAAGACCCCGGGGAATTGAAGATGGGTTTGCTGAACATCGGGGAAAATGAAGGTGGCGGAGGCACAAAACCAGGTCTGCTTAAAAAGATAGAAGACGTATTTTCCGTAGGTATAAGTAGCCCAACCAAGGGAACAATTAGAGTTAATCTTAAACCTGAACAAGAAGTCAATGTGGGAGATAGTTTTACAATTGAAGCCACGCTTTCATCAAAGGCTGGGAAATTTCATCAAATTTTCCGAGTTCAAATAACCAAGCCTGATCAACCCAAACAAAAAATCAAACAATCTCAAGAGGAAGAACAAATTGGTTTGCCTAAGGCTGTGAAGGTATTTGAACAAAAAACCGAAGGGCATATGGATTGGGCTACTCTTAATGATAACGGGGTGGAAATTGATCACAATATAGTAATGAGACCTTATGTTGAAGATGATAAATTGGAGAAAATTTATATAAATATGGATTCCTCTGTAATGAAGAATTTTCGTTCCAAGCTTAAGTCAATAGAACAGATGGATCTTGCCAGTAATCGTTATTTTTCTGCCGTATACTTTCACACATTGTTTTTGTATATGATTAGCAAAAGAAAAGGTTACCAGATTCGTCAAATGACTGATGGCGAACAAGTAAAAGATGTAGACCTTGAAAAGTTTTTAAGCGACCTGTTTAGTTTTCATTATTCTGAATTTTTGATGAATTTTGAAATGGAAACACTACTGGAAAGCATGTCAAGTTTATAAATGTCACGTATATACAACATTAGTCAATAACTACCGGTTTAGGTAGTTCACGGTCGTCCCCTGTTTCTTTTCTATACCTTTCAAGCAGTTCCTGTTCACCCCACTTAGAAGCGTTTAGCATGTAGAGCAAAATTTCTCGTAAAGAAACTTTATTGCTGGTACCTAAGATTCTTTTTGTTTTAGAATCCCATATCAAACCTTCGTAAGGAGGCTCGTTGAGGTTATGTGGGAGCTTTGACGTTGCATCTACTGCCTTCTCGAGAGACATCCCTTTATTAGTCAGAGTAGCAACAATCGTTGTGAATATCTCTAATCCCATTGGGCGAAATAATATATGCCCCCCAAAACTGCCACGGTTTTTACTGGTAACGACTTTTTTATTCGTGGCTTTGAAAAAACTATCAATTTCTGGGTAATGCTTGGCTAGAAGGTTGAAATAATGTTTTGCTAAATTAAAATAAGAGTCCAACCTAGCAGTACTTGGTCTGGTGTTTGTTAGTTTCTTTTTTGTGCTTTGTATGTCTGTTTGAGCTTTTTCAAAAAGTATTGCTAATACATCGTAAAGATTTCCAATGGTAGTAAGGGCTTCAGTATTTGTAGGTGGCATGTTGTTAGTTGCGAAAAGAGCTATAGCACCACCTTTGAATGATTTTTCTTTT
>JAPOUR010000026.1 GCA_026708565.1 Candidatus Dadabacteria bacterium | reverse complement strand
AGAAATAACATCGCTCAGTTATAATGCAAATACACTTTCAATTCCAGAGTCAGAAGCGGAACGTGCCCTCTCCATCGTGAGTTATTCTGCAGAAAATACGAGTTTTGCCTTGGACGCTTATATAGATGTTGATGTTGATGCGACATTCTATATATCCTTCCTTGATGAATGTGTAGATGCAGATATAATTGATTCAGTATATATATCTGGTGAAATGCCAGAAGTGTTTATCCGTTTGCTTTTCTCTTTTGATGGCGATGTAGTAAAATCGCAAGAGATTCCAAGTATCAAATCACTATCAATCATTGGCGATCTTGAAATACCTTTTGGTGATGTGGGGTTTGAATAAGAAAGTCTCGAAACCGGTTTCGAATGGATCTGAACAATGAGTGATAAACCAAGTTTCATTGACAACCTTGACGGCAACACAATGTCTGCCGCCCTCAAGCGATGGGGCGAGGATTAGAGAGCCAAATTCTCAAATGAAATGCAACACCAATTAAGTTCGGCAAGGCGCATGAAAATTTCATATATCTCCACAGGCTCGGCCACAAACTCAAACAAGAACACGCCCGCTGTTCAGGAGATTATTCCCGCCAGTATTCAGGACGATTGATTGCATCGGCGCACTTGAGGATTCCGCAAATGTTTTCAATGGTGTCCGGCACAAGTTCCCGCACCATCCAGGCATCGGCGTTTTGTTCCGGAATGGGGAAGGGGGTGTGCATGCCGTGTCGGCCTGCGGGAACGAAGCCGTGTCGTTGGTAATAGTCCGGATAACCGAGCACGAAAACGACCTCAACGCCCGCATTTTTCAACATGGCACACCCCGTTTGAATGAGTCGCCCCCCAATCCCACGATTCTGGTATTCCGGAATGACGGCCAGCGGCGCCAGCAATGCCGCAACGGTCTTGCCGATTGTTGCGTGTGTGAACAAGATATGGCCGATGGCCGTTTTGTCTTCAAAGGCAAGTAGTGAAAGAAAAGGGCGTGCGGTCTCATCTTCAAATAGGTTCTTGACGAGGCCGGGTAGGTTTTCTTCACTGTCAAAAGCGGCCTCGCAAATTGAGAGTATGACAACAAGGTCTCTGTCAGTCGTTTCGCGGACCATGTGTTCAACCTTGTTCATTGGGGGCTATGTTACCCCGCAAGTTTTTTTAGAACATCGCGCTCTTTTTCCATAACCCGATCGGCAATTTCCATCACTTTCTCTTGCCTCTTGTCATAGCGAGAGAGACTGACCCCGGTGGGAGTTTCAGTAACATTCAATTTGTCTCCCGCTACAACCCTCAGTTTGGCAACAACCTTTTCCGGCAGAATAACACCTACGGTGTCGCCCATCCGCATAACTTTGATTGAAGTAATCATAACAACCTCCTTTTCTTTCAGTGTTACTTCTTCCGCCCGCTTTTTCTCTTGGGCGCATCCTCCTGCAATTTTCTCCCCGTTTGCCCTTCCTCCTCAACCGGCACAGTTCTTTCCGCTATCCAGTTCGCGAGTTCCTCTTCCGACAGCATTCCCTCGGCGAGACGCATGATTTTGTCGTATTTCTCAACCGGAGTTGCCATAAGGTCAAAACCGTTTCTTAAAAGAAACGCCCGGCAGGACACAAGGGCGGCCCGCTTGTTTCCGTCTAAAAACGGATGATTGCGGGCAATGCCGTAGGCGTAAGCCGCCGCAAGGTCGGTTATGTCCGGCTTGGGATTGCCGTAATGGTAAAGGTTTCTGGGTCTGTCCAGAGCGGACTCAAGCATACCCTCATCCCTTATGCCTTCGGTTCCGCCGTGTCTGGCGATTTCCTCCTGATGAAGGTCAAGCACAGTCGCCTTCAAGAGCCATATAGGTTCCGGTTCCATCACTCGGCGAGCTTCTTCAGGACTTCCCTGTCCTCGTGCATAACCCGACGGGCAATCTCCATCTGCTTTTCATATTCCTCATTGTATGGCTTTAACTGAATGCCGTATTTGGTCTCGGTAACGCTCAACTTGTCGCCCGCGACAACATCCAGTTTGGCAAGAACCTCTTTGGGCAGAATTAACCCGAAGGAATTGCCAACCTTGATGATCTTTAATGAAGTGGTCATTTTTCACCCTCCCGAACTTTGATGCGGAAGTTATAACTGATATTGCAACATTGTCAAACGTTTGTCATAACTTTTTTTTCAAACTCCAACTCGTTCCCTCCGGAGTGTCTTCAAGAACGACACCTTTTTCCGCGAGCAGGTTGCGGATTTCATCCGCTCTTTCCCAGTTTTTTCCCTTCCTTGCCGCTTCCCTTTCTTCAATCAGTTTCAATATCTCGCTCTCCGGTATCTCCGCGTCCGGCGCGCTCTTCAGGTATTGCTCCGGGTCGGAGCGCAGTATCCCCAGAACACCGGCAAACTCATCCGCCGCTTCAAGAGCCGGGGCAACCTGAGGCGAGCCGCCGCGCGAATCAATGGAGCGGTTTATCTCTCTTGCAAGGTCAAACAGATGCCCCAGCGCGCCCGCAGAGTTGAAGTCATCACACATCGCGCCAAACGATTTTTCCCTGAACCTCTTCACCGCTTCCGCAAGTTCGGGGTCATCCTCTCCGCCCGCCTCCGCCGTCCTTGCGCGAAGCACTGTCTTATACAGCCGCGCGAGAGACGCCTCCGCCTCGTCCAGAGACTTTTCCGAAAAGTCCGCCGGGTTGCGGTAGTGGTGCAACAGGAAGAAAAGCCGTATCGCCTCGGCGGGCCACCGCTCAAGGGCCTGCTTCACAGTCAGAAAGTTGTCAAGAGACTTGCTCATCTTCTCCCTGTTGATTTGTATAAGCCCGTTGTGCATCCAGTATTTTGCAAACCCGCCGCCCGCCGCGCAGGACTGCGCGATTTCATTTTCATGGTGGGGGAAAATCAAATCCTTCCCGCCGCCGTGGATGTCAAAATCGCTTCCCAGATACTCCGTGCTCATCGCGCTGCACTCTATATGCCAGCCGGGCCTGCCTTTGCCCCACGGGCTTTCCCAACTGGGCTCGCCGGGCTTGGCGGCCTTCCAGAGCGCGAAGTCAAGAGGGTCGTCTTTTTTCTCGTTCAGGTCTATGCGGACGCCCTCAAGCATTGAGTCAAGCGACCGGCGCGAAAGGTTTCCGTATTCGCTGAACTTCCTCACCGAAAAGAACACATCGCCGCCGGATTCATAGCCGATGCCGCTTGCGATTATCTTTTCCACAAGCGAGATGATTTGCGCCATGTGGGTCGTAACCCTCGGCTCAACATCGGGCTTCATAACATTCAGCGCCTCCATGTCTTCCGCGTAGTCTTTGATGTATGTCTCGGAAATTTCTCCGGAGGTTTTTCCGGTCTCGGCGGCGCGGTTGATTATCTTGTCGTCAACATCGGTGTAGTTTCTCACAAACATAACCTCGTATCCCGTATGAAGGAGAAACCGCCTTATGAAGTCAAACGAAACCGCCGAGCGCGCGTGACCGAGATGGGCGGAGTCATAAACCGTGGGCCCGCAGACATAGATGCCGACCTTGCCCGGAGTTCTCGGCGAGAGCGTTTCCTTCCGGCGCGTGGCGGTGTTGTAAAGTTTGATTTCGGGAAGGTTCATTGTCTTGCAAAGAGAGGGGAGGGCGGAAGCAGCCGCAGCAAATTTCTCAAATCAAATCCTCGCCGCCGTCAACGCCGATGACGTTTCCGGTTATCCAGTCCGCGCCGTCCGCGCACAGCAGGGCAATGGCTTTGGCGACATCGCCCGTGGTTGTGAGACGCCCCGAAGGGTTGACCCTCATGGCGTTTTCAACCAGCGCCTCGTTTCCGGGAATCTTTCTGAGCGCGGGCGTGTCCGTAACGCCGGCGCGTATGGAGTTGGCCGTAATCTTCCGGGGGGCGAGTTCAACCGCGAGTTGGCGTATGTGGTGCTCAAGGGCCGCCTTTGCCGCAGACACCGCCCCGTAAGTGGGCCAGACACGGTGGCTGCCCGAACTGGTCATTGCAAATATCCTTCCCCCTTCTCCCATCAGTCCGCGCGTTACCGCCTCCTGCGTCCAGTAGACAAGGCTGTGCGCCATCACATCAAGCGTCATGTCAAAGTTCCTGCTGGTGAGCGTCTCTTCGGGTTTGTCCGAAATGTAGTGCTTGAGAGTTCCAAACGCGAGAGAGTGAATCAGAACCTTCAGACCGCCGGAGCCCGTCCGCCCGGCAACCTCGTCCATAACCTGCGCCCGCTTTTCAGGGTCAGCCGCATTGACATTGAAAAACAGCGCCTCAGAACCAGCCGCCTCAACTTCGCCCTTTATCCTCTCAACATTTTTAAGACCCGCCTTTCTGTCCATGTGAACGCCGCAGATGTTCAGCCCGCGCCTTGCAAGTTCCGTGGCCGCCGCCTCTCCGAAGCCGCTTGAAGCTCCGAGAATCAAAGCCCATTTGCCTTTCATGCTTTCCGTCATTTGAATTGCCCCCGTGTGAAGTTTGCCGCAGCCGTGGCCGCGCCTTCTTTATATTCACGGCAAAGGGGGAAAAATTCAAATCGCCATAGGTATTGACAAACTGAGATGGTCGCTTGTAGAATAGAGCGGCGTTTCGGGGCATGCTTTAATCAAAGGCGCTCTACATTACGCGAAACGAGCAGAAAGGGGAGGAACTTACTACTATGCTCAGGAAATTTTTTATCTTTGCGTTTGCCGCAGTGCTGGCGCTTTCTTTCAGCACCGGGGCGCATGCCGACGTGATGGATGATGAAATGATGTCGGTGCATGTGGCGGACGGCAACAAGGAATTCAGCATCAGGAGTGGCTACTACTACCAGGTGGGATCCAGAGGAGTGAACGCCGCGGGGGTTAAGATCCCTGACATTGAGGAGCACGGTTTCTCTCTCGGTTTTGCTGTCTCGCGCCTTCTGTCCGATGCTGACCTCTTCGGATTCAGATTCCGCGCCGCAGTCAGCGTTGAGCCGGAACTGATGTTCGGGTTCACAGACCAGAACGACAACACCTTCCAGCACTTCTTCGCGCCGGTTTTTGTTCACTTTGACTTCCCGATTATGGAGATACTTGAAGTATCAACCGGAGTGGGGGTCGGGCTTTTTGTTTACGACCTGGCGGATGAGTTGGACAGGCAGAACAAACTGCCCGTTGTCGGGAAACTCTCATTTGACTATGTGAGGGCAAGCGGGTTGAAGATGGGGATTGAGGCCAGAGGGCACTATGTTGTCAACGACGCCAACGGCGCAGTTGAAGACCTTTGGGGAGCTTCGGGGGTTGCCCGGCTCTCACTGTTGTTCTGAAAGCCACATCTCAGTTGTTTGAAAAAAGGGCGCCGGTGTTTTGTCGGCGCCCTTTTTTTTATTGAAGCGGTATTGACAACGCCGCGCGCTCTTGTTACCTTACGCTTCCCTTTGGCGTGAATGCGTCTTCGGGCTTAGAGTTCTTTGAAAACTGAATAGCGCACAGACAGCGGACAACAGCAGAGCCGGTTCCAGACGATTACTAACTTTTAGGAAGAGTTTGATTCTGGCTCAGAGCGAACGCTGGCGGCACGCTTTACACATGCAAGTCGAGCGAGAAAGCGGCTTCGGTCGCGAGTACAGCGGCGGACGGGTGCGTACAACGTGGATAACCTGCCTTAAGGACCGGAACAACCTTGGGAAACCAAGGCTAATGCCGGATATGACCACGGCGTCTGAGGACGCAGGGGTAAAAGGTGGCCGTTTTACGGTTGCCGCCTTTAGAGGGGTCCACGTCCTATCAGGTTGTTGGTGGGGTAAAGGCCTACCAAGCCTACGACGGGTAGCCGGCCTTAGCGGGTGATCGGCCACACGGGGACTGAGACACGGCCCCGACTCCTACGGGAGGCAGCAGTGGGGAATATTGGGCAATGGGCGAAAGCCTGACCCAGCGATGCCGCGTGAGGGAAGAATTCCTTCGGGATGTAAACCTCTTTTAAGAAGGAAGAAGGGTCTGCAAATTAACCTTGCAGGCTTGACTGTACTTCTAGAATAAGCCCCGGCTAACTCCGTGCCAGCAGCCGCGGTAATACGGAGGGGGCAAGCGTTGCTCGGAATTACTGGGCGTAAAGAGTCCGTAGGTGGTCTTGTAAGTTGGATGTGAAAGCCCGGGGCTTAACCCCGGAATTGCATCCAAAACTGCTTGACTTGAGTCCAAGAGAGGTTGGCGGAATTCCCGGTGTAGCGGTGAAATGCGTAGATATCGGGAGGAACACCAGTGAGCGAAGGCAGCCAACTGGCTTGGTACTGACACTGAGGGACGAAAGCGTGGGTAGCGAACCGGATTAGATACCCGGGTAGTCCACGCCCTAAACGATGGATGCTGGATGAGGGGGATTTTCCTCTTTGTCGTAGTTAACGCGTTAAGCATCCCGCCTGGGGAGTACGGTCGCAAGGCTGAAACTCAAAGAAATTGGCGGGGGTCCGCACAAGCGGTGGAGCATGTGGTTTAATTCGATGATAAGCGAAGAACCTTACCAGGGTTTGACATGCTATCTAAGGTTGGTGTGAAAGCATCAGTTCCATCGGGCTTGCCCGATGAATTTAGCACAGGTGCTGCATGGCTGTCGTCAGCTCGTGCCGTGAGGTGTCCGGTTAAGTCCGGTAACGAGCGCAACCCCTATCGTTAGTTGCCAGCGCTTCGGGCGGGCACTCTAAAGAGACTGTCGGCGGTAAGCCGGAGGAAGGCGGGGATGACGTCAAGTCAGCATGGCCCTTACACCCTGGGCTACACACATGCTACAATGGCCGATACAACAGGTTGCTAACCCGTGAGGGGGAGCCAATCCTCTAAAGTCGGTCTCAGTTCGGATTGCAGGTTGAAACTCACCTGTATGAAGTTGGAATCGCTAGTAATCGCAGATCAGCAATGCTGCGGTGAATACGTTCCCGGACCTTGCACACACCGCCCGTCACACCACGAAAGTCGGTTCTACCCGAAGTAGCTGCGCTTAACCTTCGGGAGGCAGGCTCCTAAGGTAGGGCCGGTAATTGGGGTGAAGTCGTAACAAGGTAGCCGTAGGGGAACCTGCGGCTGGATCACCTCCTTACTCACGGAGTAATTTTTACTCACAGAGTAAACACAACACAAACCAATCGTTTGAATGAAACGGCTTTGCTGCCCGTCTGTCTGTGTGCTTTTCAGTTGTCAAAGGAGAGGTGAGCACATAGATGTTTTCTAGTTTTGCGATGATTACTCGGAACAAGTGGGCTATTCCCGTTCTGTTGTTCGTTTTCTTTTTCTCTCTATTTGGTAGTGGGATGGAGACATATAGAAATCTGGGAGGAGACTCTGGGGTTGTTGCTTATGAGACGGGTTCAGATTTTATAAGAGTCCAATTCCATGACGGGTCAATCTATCTTTACACATATCGGAGTGCCGGGGTTTACAATATTGAGCGTATGAAAGGGTTAGCAGAATATGGCGAAGGGTTGAACACATTCATCAACAAGTATGTTCGCAAAAGATACGAACGAAGAGAGCGTTAGATAACTAATATGGGAATTCCGAAGACACAATACTTAATTGATCAACTCTATGAGTTTTAAATCTGTTATTATTTTGTCTGTTTAAAAAACGCTAAATCTGAGGATTGTCTTCAGTAGAGATGAGTTGCCTGAGACAAGTTTAAACAAGGTGAAGTGGAGTGTAGCAGGTTAGATAAAAATTCTTGGCCTCTATGCTTTTTGGCTCCATTCAGGTGATTTTTCACTATCTTCAAGTTTAGTGTAGATTGGTTTTTGACCTTTCTCTACTAGGGGACTGAATGCTCCTGGGTTTTGAGCGTACATTCCAACCATAAAATCTATAGTGGATTTTGTATGATCTTCCATGCAATTAACCATTTCAACACCTTCTTGAGTTCTCTTGTAAATGGATTCGGAATTGTTAGGCCAGTGAATTTTGAATCCACACATCAAGTCATTGTTATCTACGATTATTTCTAAAAGCCCCTTGTATTGAGGGTCATACGGCATTGCTTGATTTTTCTTCTTCCCCCACATTTTTCGCACATGTTTATCTAATGCGAAAAATGATGAAATAAAAATTTTTGATTTAGTAATCATGTCGTGCAAGGTCTCAAGTGAGATTCGAAATCCATCGCGACATCTAAATTCTTTGTCGGTAAGTATATAGTCAGAGTGGCTGATTGCGTTTCTCAGTTTGTTATTGTAGAAATCATCAAAGATTCTTGTTGTGTATATATTGACATTTTGTTCCAATGACTTAATGATTTCTATCTTTTTTAGTGGGGATAGTGGTGAGTGGTGAATTTTCTTTTTTTTCATTGGAATTTAGAAATATATAATGAGGATTAGAACTATATCCTTTCCCGTTTTGAAATCTTAATAAGTTTGTTATTACTTCGTATGGGGCATCCATTTCAACTATATGGCTGTAAATAAACAGGTTAATTCTCCACTTAGCAAGGTTCTCGTCCGAGAATATTTTCTCTGGAAAATGAAATTGGAGTATTGAATTGAAATCATCTAGGGTTGACCTAGATTCAATGTAGGGATCCCAGCCTCTATCCTCCATTCCGCAAATACGTAGTAAAGACGCAAAATATCGGACAATATCATTGCTTATCGGGTCATCTGGAATAAATAGAGGTTTGAGTATTTTAATGTAGTTTTGCCGTATATTCTCAATTTCTTGTTCTGTAATCATAATTCACAAATGTAGGGCAATCATTGATTACTCTACTTCCCCTCTCCAATTCAAAACATTTCCTCAAATCTCCTCCAGCATCTTTGCCAGAGTCTTCCTCAATTCCGTTAGATCATCCTGGCAAACCCCAAATACAATCCGTTCTTCCAGGTCAAAATAGTGATGGGCTATAATGTCTCTCATTCCCATTACTCTTGTCCATGGAATTTGAGGATAGCGGGGAAGCAATTCACCTTTTGTTCTCTTATCAACTTTTTTAACCGCTTCCCCAATAATGAGTAGCTTCATACATATTGAGTCAAGGATTATCCGCCCTTCCTGAGTAGTGACAAAATCTTCGGGAGTCTTTATTTTTTCAAACCGTTCAGCAATTTCATCTACTGCTTCTACAGTCTGTATCAATACTTCCTTTACCAATTCTTTATCAGACAACTACCATTTCCCTCTCTATACGCTTTGCCAGATAGCGGTTTCTGGTCCCGCTGTGTATGATATCCACCGACTTTTTCAAGTAACCCTCAAGATCATGCTTAATCCCAACCATTACCAGCAAATTTGGCTTCTCCATAGTAACAACAACATCAACATCGCTTTCCGCTGTTTCCTCTCCCCTTGCAACCGAACCGAACACGCCCATCTCAACAATGCCGTATTTACCGGCATTCTCCGCCTTCCAGTTTCTCAACCCCTGAAGTGTGCTGTTTGCCACTCTACTCGCTCTTCCCGTCCACCGGACAAATCTCCGTCATGC
>JAPOUR010000025.1 GCA_026708565.1 Candidatus Dadabacteria bacterium | reverse complement strand
CAAGGGCGGCGGTTATCGTTCCGGGATATTCATCAATCCGGTCATCATCAATGGCGATGCGGAGGACGGCGGTCGCGGTTGTCCCGTCCGCCGGCTCAAAGGTCAGGCGGGCGGTCTGTTCGCCCGGAGACGCAGCAAAGTCCCCCTCACCGGAAACCGTCAGCAGAACATCAATCGGACCCCCGGGAACTATGTCCGCCGTAACGGTGTATTCCGCGTGGGCTCCCGGCCCCTCGGTTTCAGAGGCGTCGGGGGGAGCCGCAATGGTCAGAACCGGCTTGTCATTGTCTGCAACGTTAACAACCGCCGGGGTTCCGCCCACCGTGTATTCCCCTTCAACCTCCCTCAGGGTTACGGTTACCGCTCCGTCAAATTCATCAACGGCGTCATCGTTTGTTCTGACTTCATAGGTCGCGGTCGTCCCGCCGTTGAAGTCAAGCGTTACACGCCGGTCATTGTTATTGCTCACAAAGTCACTCCCCGCCTCATCGGCGACATTCAAAGTAACCCTGAGCCCCGGTTTGGGAGCAATGTCCGCCGTAATTTTGAAAAGCGCGGTTGCCCCCTCGGTGATGACGGTGTTGGTTACCGCCGTAACGGTCAGTTCCGGCGGGTCGTTGTCGTCAATAATCACGGAGGCATCCGAATACGTAACCTCCAGCCGTTCGTTTTCGCGGGGAATACTCGCGAAGATGTAGTAGGTTCCATCTTCAAACACTCGTCTGAACCCATATATATAAACATGCAGCCTTCCGTCTATGGTGTTCACTTCGTCATCAAGGGTGGGAACCTCGTAGGTTGCGGTATAACGACCATCTTCATCCTCGGTAAAGGTGGGGGTTATTCTAACGAACCTAACGAAACTGTCAGGGTGTATAAAAGAGGTCTCGCTCGTTTCTCTGGTCCCCAGAACCAGTTCCAAACCGGGCGGCGGAGCCTTGTTCGCGGTGATGGTAATAACCGCATTTTCACCCTCCATAACGGGAGATTCCGCCGAGAGGTTAATCAATATATCGTTATCAATGATGTTGATGCGGTGCTCCAGTGTTCCGGCCCCGTCCGCCACGCCCCAGTCCGGAGGGGTTGACGGGGTGAGAAACGTCCTTGACAGAAGAATAATGGCGGTCTCATCGGACATATTGCCGTCATCATTCGGATAGGTAACCCTGACGGAACCGGAACTCTCCCCCTCAAGTATCACGAAGGTGAGATTGCCCTGAAACCTCGCCTTGGTCTCGTCAACGGGCGTGAGGGTAACCGCCGCTCCCCTGTTGTGGTCAACCCGCAAAAGTGTCGGAACGCCTCCTACGGGGGCGGGGCCGGAAAGTTCTATGGTTACAATTGCGCCGTTGGTGCCCTCCTCGGTAACCATCGTGCCGCTTGAGGATGAGAAGGAGAATGAGTTGGTGGGCGGGTCGCTGTCAGTGAGGGTTATCCTGTGGATGGCGGGTGATATGTTGTATTCGTATTGGGGAAGGTTTCCGGAGAGGGTTACGGTGATAACTTTGTTGCCGAGTTCGGCAACGGAGTCGTCAACTATAAAAACCGGAAGAACGGCGGCGGACCGGGTCGCCTGAACGGTAAGGGTGGTCGTCAGGGAGTCCCCGCTTGGAGTGGCAAAGAAGGCGTCGCCGGTGGAAACGCCTGAAATGGTCGCGGTGAGGGTGATGTCGCGGGCCGGAGGCGAAGACAACTCAATGTCCAGATGAACGCAATTATCACGCCCCGCAGAGCCGGACGAACACCGGTTTAGACCGGAGGGAACCGTCTCGTCAACGGTGGAGGTTTGCCCGGCAAAGCCGACTGTGGGAACCGGATCGTCATCGGCAACGGCAATGGTGTGGGTTATAACCTCATCGGTCAATGTTGACCCCGCATGGGAAACCGTTCCCGGAACCGTCCATCCGGTAGGCAGGGGAGTGTCGCGGGGCTCCCCTATATGAACCGCCAGAGTTTCGGGGGCGGTATTGCCGTCATCCGCAACCGCAACGGAGAAAGAGCCCCGAACTTGCCCTTCTTTTATCGTGAAGATATTGCCGGAGGGGTTGAATTCCGCAATGCCGGTGTCGCTTGCGGTCAACGTAACCAGACCGTCCGCAACGCCGGAAGTCAGCACGGCCAGCGAAATGCCTCCCGCAGGGGCGGGGGCGGAGAGCGCCACGGTTACGGTCGCGGGGGTGGTGTCCTCAGTCAGCGCGGTGGCGCTTGAGGGCGCAAAGAAGACGGCGCCGCCGGTGACGGAAGGAGGGTTGGGGTCTTCATCATCAATGATGGTGATGCGGTGCTCCAGTGTTCCGGCCCCGTCCGGCAGGCCCCAGTCCGTAGGGGTTGACGGGGTGAGAAGCGTCCTTGACAGACGAAGAGTGGCGGTCTCGCTGGAGGTATTTCCGTCATCATCGGGATAGGTAACCCTGAAGGAACCTGAAGTCTCCCCCTCAAGTATCACGAAGGTGAGATTGCCTTGAAAATTCGCTTTGGTCTCGTCAACGGGCGTGAGAGTAACCGCCGCTCCCACCCTATGGTCAACCAGCAACAACATCGGAACGCCTCCCGCCGGGGCGGGGGCGGAGAGTTCCACGGTTATGACCGTGCCATTGGTGTCTTGCTCGGTAACCCGCACACCGCTTGAGGATGAGAAGGAGAAGGTGTTGGCATAGGTGGTCTGCCCCTTGGCGGGAGCGGAAAACGCAACCGCCGCGCAGACGAAAAGCCATAAAAAGATACGGGAACAAAGACTTGCCCCCTCACTATATTTTATAGAAGCACACACAACAAACACTCTGCAACCGCCAAAGCGGTCATGTCTTGCTTAAAAAGTATAAGTGTAAAATCATTATAATCAAGGTAATAGTGTTAAGTCCGGATGCCCCGGTTTGCAAAAAACAAGGTTTCACACCGGTTCCATAATCGTTCTTCTTCTTTCCAAATCGGCCCCGGCCACCCTTATTTTCACTTCCTGCCCCATGTCAAACCACTTCCTTCTGCCCCCCCTTGCCATCTTTTCCCTCGGAACAAAACCCTCGGCGCATACCTCGTTCAGTTCCAGAAACATCCCGAACGGCAGTATGCTTATAACCTTTCCGGTGAAAACCCTGCCAATAAGGGTCTTCATATAGTTTGCGGTTTCCAGTTCAACGGTTTCCCTTTCGGCGCGTTCGGCGTTTCTTTCCAGTTTGGATGTTTTCTCGCATATTTCGTCAAGCCGGGCGGGCGCGTCTTTGGGAGAGTCAATCATTCTGTGGGCGATAATGTCCGGGTATCTTCTGATGGGAGAGGTAAAATGCGTGTATTCCCGCAACCCCAGGCCGAAATGCCCCTCCTTCCGCGTGGAGTAAACCGCCCTTTGCAGGGAGCGGAGAACCAGCATCTTTACGGAACTTTCCTCTTTTTTCCCTCTGAAATCGCGCAACAGTTTCTGAATGGCGCGGGCGGTCGCCTTTTTGGGCATATCCGCCTTGTAGCCGAGTTTGCGAAGGTCTGAAACCAGTTCGGCGGTGGACTCCTCGGTCGGCGGCTCGTGGACCCTGTAGACGCCGCTCCCGTTTTTCCTCAGACGCATGCCTACCGCGCGGTTCGCGGCTATCATAAACTGCTCAATTATCATGTTCGCCACGCCCCTGTCGGCGTTTACAACATCGGTTACCCTGCCGGTTTTGTCCCGGACAAGGAGCGGTTCGGGCAGGTCAAAATCAAGTTCGCCGTTTTCAATGCTGCGTTTTTTGATCTTCTCATAGAGGTCTTTCATCGCGGTCAGGGGTCTTTTTGCCTCGTCCGGCACTCCCGCGCCCGCGCCTCCTTCAAGAAAATCGGTAACCCCCGAATAGGTCAGGCGTGCCGCGCTGCGGATGATGCTGTTGTAAACGTGGAAATCATTGAGTTCGCCGCCGGAGGAAAACTCCATTTCCACCGTCTTTGTAAGGCGGTCTTTATGGGGGACAAGGCTGCAAAGGTCGTTTGAGAGCGCTTCGGGAAGCATCGGAATAACGCGGTCGTCAAGATAGACGCTTGTGCTGCGCCGGAGCGCCTCCCTGTCAAGCTCGCCCCCCGGACTGACGTAGTGGGAAACATCCGCAATGCAGACCCAAACCGTGTATCCCGCCCCCTTGTTGCTTATGCCGACCGCATCGTCATAGTCTTTCGCGTCATCGCCGTCTATGGTGAAGATGGTCTTTTTTCTGAGGTCAACCCTGCCGTCCGCCGCCTTTGAGGGGTCTGCGCGGCAAACATCCTTCGCGTGGCTGAGAACCGCCGCCGGAAACTCGCCGGGCAGGTTGTATTTGAATCCTATCGCCCGCTTCTCGGCCTCCATCTCGCCCGCCCTTCCGATAACGGTTTCCACAACGGCGAGGGGAACGGCCTGCTTGCCGTCCTTTGAGAACCCTTCAATCCGCGCAAGGGCGAGGTGTCCGTTCCTGAGTTTCGGCGAGCCGCTTTTCTTTGAGACAAGGGCGTGGGAAAAATCTCCGCCGCGCGGAACCAGCCGCATGTCCCCTTCGGGGGAGGCCACCGCCTTGGCGACAAACAGGTCGCCTTTGTTTACGAGGGGTCTGCGTCGGTTCGGGGCGCTTTTTTTTCTGACAGCGCTCATGGAGTTGCAACCATTGTATATGGAATGCCGGGATTTGAAACAGGCGCGGCGGCCTCCGGCGCAAAAAATGGCGCGTCTTGTAAAAGCCGCGTCTTTGTGTAATCTTCCGCCGTAATGCTTAAAACAAACATTCCCGGCTCCCTCGCAACGGTCTCCCTCATTTTTCTTGTCGTGGGATACGGCATCTCCCTCAACACCTCAATAGAGTGGTCTCTGTATTTCAAGATTGTGGGCTCGGTGTTCGGCATCGGAGTCGCGGTCGCGCTTATAACAAGGTTCATTCCGTCTTCCGGCGGAAAGTAGCCCTCAGCCCACCACCCTCGGAGTTATAAACAGCAGAAGCTCCCTCTCAATGGTCTGTTTGACGGTGCGTTTGAACAGCATCCCCAAAACCGGAATTGACGACAGCAGCGGCAGCGCGGACACATTGTTGTTCTGAGTTGTGGTTACTATTCCGCCGAGAACTATGGTTTCCCCGTCCGCCGCCAGCACTTTTGTGCGGGCTTCATTCCTTCTGATTGACGGCTGTGAGCCGACCGCAAAGGTGGCGTCGGGCGAATTGTCCGTGATTTGAATGTCCATAAGGACGGAGCCCTCCTCCGCTATTGAGGGCGTAACCTCAAGGCTGAGCGTGGCGTCCGCAAACTCGGTTTTTGTCCCCTGCTCCGACACGGTTGAAAACGGTATTGATATGCCCTGCTCTATGCGCGCCGGAGAGCCGTCCACCGTCAGGATCTTGGGCGAGGAAAGTATCTTCACCTTGCCCCTCGCCTCAAGGGCGGAGAGCCGCACGTCAAGGTCAAACGTTCCCGAAAGGTTTCCCAGCACCACCCCCAGCGAGCCGCCGCTGCCGGGACCCGTGGCGGCGGGCAGGTCAACCGCAAAGCCGTCTCCCACCATGCCGAAAGGCGTTTCAAGGCGGGTTCCGCCAAGGTTTATGGTTGAGGGAAAACGCGCCCCGGTCGCCCGTCCCGAATAGTTCAGCCCCCACCGTATTCCCACGGCCCTTGAGAAGTCGGTTCCCGCCTGAACGATTCTTGACTCAATCATTATCTTGGTCGTCGCCCGGTCAAGAGACTTAATCACCCCTTCCAGATTCTCCATCCGCAGAGGGGTCTCCCGGACGACTATGCTGTTGGTTCTCTCATCAACCACCACCTTGCCCCGCTTTGTGAGCAGGTTTCTGACCGTCGCCGCCGTTTCACGCGCCGAGGCGTAATTCATAAAGAACTGCCGGGAAATCAGTTTTTCGGTTTTTTCAACCAGCGCGGCGGCGTCCGAGGCGAGCCGCCTTCTTTTGCTTATCTCCTCAAGGGACGAGATTTTGATGACCCCGCCGTCAACAAACGCGCCGAGCGAGCCCTGCTCAAGCACCACCGCAAGGGCGTGGTCCCACGGAACGCCGGTGAGTTCCATATCCACCGCCCCGCTCACATCGTCCGACATTATGATGCTGAACCCCCCTATCTTCGCCATGTGAAAGAGAACCTCGCGCACATCAACCCCTCTGTAGATAAAAGTTCCCTTCTCCCCCCGGTAGTTGACGCCGTCCGCGCCGAGGGACGCGACTCTGAAATCAAACGCCCACGGGCCGCCCGTTTCCCCGCCGGAGCGGGAGGGCTGAAACGCCGCCGCAAGAGCAACGGCAAAAATTAAAACCGCCGCGCGCCTCATTTTCTAAGCGGGAAAAACTCCGTCCCCTCGCCCCGTGAGACAAAAACCCCGTCCTCCCTGACCTCGGAAACCGTCCCCCCGAACGCCTCCCGCCCTTTTTCAACCCAGAGTGATTTGCGCCCCGAAACCAGCATGGCGAACTCCGAGCCCGCATAGCGGACAAACCCCGTAACGCGAAGGCCCTTTTTGCCGCGCCCGCTCTCACGGGCGGGGGGCTGTTGCTTTGCGGAC
Organism: Candidatus Dadabacteria bacterium; assembly: GCA_026708565.1. Taxonomy (NCBI): domain Bacteria; kingdom Pseudomonadati; phylum Thermodesulfobacteriota; class Candidatus Dadabacteria; species Candidatus Dadabacteria bacterium. Next base: position 3,302 of record JAPOUR010000025.1, on the reverse strand, counting down.
GGACGGGCGGCGGAGCGCGTCTCCGTCTCCGGAGAGGGGGCGGGGGTTTCTCCGGTTTTGATGTAAACAAAGGCGGCAATTGCCGCAACCGCGACCGCCGCCGCAACGGGGCGGGCAAGGGAGCGGGGCGGGTTTTCAATGAGGTTGATCTCTATCATAGCCGTCAGTTTACCGTCCAAATCACTTCGCCACCCTCAGCGCCAGCCCCGTGGCAACGGCGCACTTTGCCGAAATCTCCGCCGCCCCGTCGCAAAGCCCCTTCAGCGGGTCGGAAAGCCGCGCCTCCGCCCCAAGGGTTTCCCCAAGCGCGTCCGCGAGACCGTAAAGCAGCGCCCCGCCGCCGGAAATTTCAATCACGGCGGGGGAGTATTCCGGGGAAACAAACACGTCAAGGGTCGCCCGCGCCTCCCGCGCCAGTTTCAGAGAGAACTCGCGGGCCGCGCCGATAAAGTCGGGCATTGAGTCCGCGCCGAGAGACATCTTTTTCACCTCCGCCTCGTCCGCCGTCATGTCTCCGGCGTTCGCCATTGCGAGCGTTACCTCGCCGGAGCCGCACGGAAGGTCTCTTGTCAGGACGGTCTTTGCGCCGTCCAGAACGGCGAGATTGGTTACAGACCGCCCCACATTGAGAAGAACCGCCGCCCCTTCGCTCTCCGGGCGGGAGCGGAGGCGGGAGTTAACAACCGCAAAGCCGTCATAGTCCACAACGTGGGGAATAAGGCCGCAAGACCGCAATGCGGAGACGCGCCCGCGAACGGCGGCGGTTTTTGCGACCGCCATATGCGCGACATCGCCGGAGACGCAGAAATCGCTCACGCAGCCGTCCGCGCCTTCGGGAAAGAGCGCGGACAGGCGGGCGGAAACCGCCTCTTCGGGGGAGCCGCCGGAATACGGAACACCGCCCGCAAACACGGACGCGCCGGACACCGAAACCGCCGCAGCCGCCCCTCTGAGGCCGAAATCTCCGGCGAGAAGGGAAAGCGGCTCAACAGCGCGGCGCGGGTCGTCTCCGTCCGCAAACAGGTCTGCGTAAAACGCCTCTCCGGCGGTTGCGGAAAACCCGCCGCCGCGCTCTTTTTTGAGCGCAACCGCCTTGACGGAATGGGAGCCGATGTCAATCCCCACCGCGGGAGACCCGCCGAGCATGCCGCCCGCGCTTTCAATGACTTTCCTGAAAAAGCCGCTTTTCATTAATCAGTTTTTGTTGAGAAACCGCGAAAGCGATATTACTTTCTTTGACTCTTCCGCCGTAGCGGGAGCGTCAGCCGCCGGAGCGTTCTTTTTAATCTCTTCGGGGTGGTCCTCAATAATTTCCTCAAGAATTTTGCGCATAACCTTCAGCGCCCCGATGGAGTGCTGTTTCATATACGGCTTTGTGTAACCCTTGTCTATGATGTTCTGTCGGCGTTTTGATATCAGGTAGTGAAGAATGAAAACCTGATTGTTGAGCACGATGAAAAGCGCCAGATAAAGGAGAAGGTTGTTTCTGAGAACCTTGCCGATGAGAGCCGAGCGCGGCGTTTCCATGGTTACGACTCCGCCGTAGGGGTCTCCGGCGAGAAACGGCACGGAGATGGAGTATATTCCGCCCTCATCGCTGATGGCGTATCCCTGTTCAAAGGGAAACTCCTTGTCGCCCGCATGGTATCCGCCCTCGTTTGCAAAGGCGACCCGGAATGCGGAAGGGGCGACTTCAAAGGTTTTGAAAAGCCCGCCGCTTCCGTGCTTGTTATTGAGCATGGCGTAAAACTCCGAACTTGTGGGGGTGGCGGTGTGAACGGAATATCCGGTCGCCTCCTCGCCGATAAGTTCGGACGCGACAACCGTCTGTTTTATGAGTTCCGATTTGGCGTTGCTGAACTGGCTGTAGAAAATTGCGCCTATGAGAAAAAGTATCGTGGTTTCCACGAAAACTATTTTGTAAAAGAGTCGGAATTTTCCGGTCAGGCGCATTTGAGGAACTCTTCAAGAATTTTTCTTACTTCAGAGTTCTTGTAGTGCTTGAACAGCATAAAGACCATTCCGTTGAAGTCTTTCTTAACCTCATTGTCAAGCACCCGGTATAATTTGACCAGATACCGCTCCTCGTCCGTTAGAATCTCAAGGTCTTTTTTATCTATGTGCTCCCGTTCAACAAACTTGCGAAGCCTTTCCTGCCGCGAGCGTTTCCATGTCTCATCAAAACTGACTTTAAGGAACTTTGCTATCTGGCGACATCTATCCCGCGAAGGGGAATCCGCCTTGCCTGTTTCAATCTGATGGACGTAAACTTTGGAAACGCCGAGATAGTCCGCAAGAGTCTCCTGAGTAACCTTTTTTTGTTTCCTTTTGGCTCTTATGTAATCGCCGAAGGTCATAACCCCACAAGGCTACACAGTTGCCAAGGGGATTGTCAAGGGGTTGGAGATTATGTATTTTGGGGGCGGGAAGGCGCTCAGCTGCAAACAATCAGAACTCTCTGTTGAACTTGATGTAAGCACGGTGCTCCACTTGCGGCGCGGAAGTCTCGTCAACCGCCTCATACCCCGCGCTTATTCCGCTTCCCGTCTCTATGTCCAATCCGCCCGAACGGCTTACGGTGGCGCCCTCTTCTATCACGCCGCCCGCAAACACTTTCACATTGCCCATCTCATACATCAGCGGCATTCCGTAGCCAAATTCCAACTCGTATTTACGCTGCGCCGAGGTGTCAATATTGACATCTTCTATTCTCTGCTCCCAAAGCGTGTCGCGCTTGTCGCCGGTGGCTCCCAGATACGGACGGAAAGACACAAACGGACCTTTCTCCCTGCCACGCGGAGACCACGTTATGTCGCCGGAAAAACCTCGCTCTTTCAAATCATCGCTCTGAAGAACCAGCATGCGTCCGTCAAGGTCAACTTTCAGACCAACCGAGCGGATGCCGAACTTCAGACCGCCGCCAACCTCAAGGCCGCTGCCCGCTGCCGCATCACCAAAGTCACCCCTGTATGCCAGCGCCAGAGAAGCGTCAATGATGTTACCGCTCAAAACAGGACGACTCCCGGTAACTTCAACTCCAAGCCGCGCCGTCCCGCTGTTCGCGTCAACCCCGGCTCTGCCCCCATAGCCGTCATCGGAGATGCGGGCAAACACAAAGTCTCCTATCGCGTCTATGCTCAAACTGTTCTGTCCAATCCTGCGGGCAAACACCTTTCCGCTTCCGCCGACTCCCAAGGTTATCAGCGTCACATCGCTTTCGCGCCCGCCGAAACGGCTTGAATTGTCTTTCTCTTTGACATCAGCGCTTCCCAGACCGAAGCCGAAGGTTCCCCAGAGGGTCA
>JAPOUR010000024.1 GCA_026708565.1 Candidatus Dadabacteria bacterium | reverse complement strand
CGGAATGACGGGTGAGAAAAGCCAAACCCCTGCGATTGGTGTATATTACCCCTTTCATCATGCCCAAACAGACAAGAATACTGGTCTCAAACGATGACGGTATAACCTCCGCCGGAATCGCCGCCCTTGAGGAATCCCTTTCGGATATAGGAGAGGTCATAGTGGTCGCTCCGGACAGAGACCAGAGCGCGGCAAGCCACGCGCTCAGCCTTCACAGACCCCTCAGGGTTGAGGAAGTCGCCCCCCGGAGATTCAGCGTTGACGGCACTCCGACCGACTGCGTAAACCTTGCGGTTAACGGCCTTATAAAAGGAAAAAGACCCGATCTGATAGTCTCCGGCATAAACAAGGGAGCAAACGTCGGGGATGACATCACATACTCCGGCACGGTGAGCGCGGCTATGGAGGGAACCCTGCTCAGAATACCGTCAGTCGCCGTCTCGGTGGCCGCCAAAAACGGGTTTATGTTTGAGTCCGCCGCAATGTATGCCAGAACCGTGTCGGAGTTTGTTCTTGAAAGCGGCCTGCCGCCAAACACCCTCCTTAACATCAATGTTCCCAACCTGCCGCCGGAAGAAATCAAAGGGGTGAAAATAACCAAACAGGGCAAGAGGTTTTACGATGACAAGATCATAAAAAACAAAGACCCGCGCGGCAAAAACTACTACTGGATAGGGGGAAGCGATCTGGCTTTCAAAAAAACCCCCTCCTCCGACATACTCTCCGTTATGAAAGGATGGATATCCGTTACACCCGTCAAACTTGATTTTACAGACCATGACTACTTTGAAACCCTCAAACAAAATCATCTGGGAGACCTGAAAAAATGAACCCCCTCCGCAATCTTTACCGGTCGTTTTTAGGGCTGGCGGAAAAACCCTACGCTTCATGGGTGTTGGGGGCGGTGGCGTTTCTTGAGTCATTTATCTTTCCCCTTCCGCCGGATGCTCTGCTTCTGCCCGTCTCTCTGGGCAAGCCGTCCCGCGCGTTCAGGTTTGCTTTGATATGTTCTGTGTTCTCTGTGCTCGGCGCGTGCGCGGGTTATTTTCTGGGCAGGTTTTTCTGGGATTTGGCCGCCGGGTGGTTTTTCAGTTACGGCATCTTTACGGAGGAAAATTTCATCCGCGCAGGGGAGTTGTTTAACGACAACGCTTTTTACGCCCTGCTTGTGGCGGCTTTCTCTCCGATACCTTTTAAGGTTTTCACAGTGGCCTCAGGCGTTTTCAATGTGGGGCTCGGGGTTCTGGTTATCGGCTCCGCCATCGGCAGAAGCGCAAGGTTTTTTCTTGTCGCAGCCGTGGTGTGGCGGTTCGGCGACAGAGCGAAGGACTTTATTGACAGATACTTCAACCTTTTGACCGCCCTTTTCGCCCTTTTCCTAATCGCCCTTTTTGTCCTTATACGGATAAAAGGTTGATGAAAGTTGCGATTTACCGATTAAAATCACTATAGGGCAATGAACAAGAGGGTGGAAAAAAACAGGCGCGCGCGAAGCCGGCAGAGAAAAAGGCGGCTGACAATTTCACTTGTTCTGGCGCTGCTCCTTCATCTGCTGCTTGCGGCGCTTGGCGGCAGGGCTTTCACTGTTCCGGTCGCCGTTGAGGACAGAAGAGAGCAACTGCTTGAAATAACAGACTTTATACCGGAAGAGGAAACTCCGGACGCCGTTGTGGAGGACGCAAAGGCGTATTCTGAAAAGACATACGCGTCCGAACAGAACAAGGTAAAGCGCGGCACATACGGCGCGCCCCCGCCATCCGTTCCCGCTTCCCCGCCCCCCTCCCCTGAGACCGCCGAGCAATCTCAGGCGAGCGAGGATGACGAGCAGTTTTCCGCCGAACGGAAGGTCGCAGGGCGGCTGATAAGCGAAGCCATCAGGGCGAACTTGCGCGAAATCTATATCCGCCCGGAAAACAGAAGGCCCGGCAATGACGGAGACCACAGGGGAACTTCGGATGAAAACGATTTCAGCGTCCGGGTCCCTCAGGACAAGTATGTGTCGTATATTCAGAAATTCAGAAGCCGGGTGCAGAATGCGTGGAGGCCGAACCGCGTTTTTGCCCCCAATGTTCCGGCAAGTCAGGACATCTCCACCGTTCTGCTGGTGGAGGTGAAAAATGACGGACGGGTCGGCTCAATAGAAATATCCAAGTCGTCCGGGGTTCGGGCGTTTGACATTGAAGCGGTGAGAAGCGTGCAGGCCGCCGCCCCCTACAGCCCCTTTCCCCGGAGTTGGGGCGACCAGCCGACCTTCACGTTTTCTTTCGGGTTCAGGGTTATCGGCGACGGCCCTATATAAATACAACGCCCGGTTTGCCGTCTCTCTTTTCAACCTTTCCCACGACCCGCGCCCCTTCACATCCTTCCGATTCAAGCCGCCTTATGACCGCGCCTGAATCCGCCGGGCGGACGGTGAGCGTCATTCCGATTCCGCAGTTAAAAACGGAAAACATGTCGCTTTCCTCCAGACGGGCGCGTTCTTTGATAAAGGCGAATACGGGCGGGATTTCCCATGACGATTTTTCAATAATCGCACGGCATCCGGCGGGCAGAGAGCGGGGAATGTTGCCGGTGAGGCCGCCGCCCGTTATGTGGGCGGCGGAATGAATGTCAAAATCTTCAAACACACCGCCAAGCGCGCGGGCGTATATCTTTGTGGGCTCAAGAAGTTCATCCCCAAGCGTGCGGGAAAACCCCTCCGGCGTTTCATCGGGAGACTGGTTCTGTTCTTCAAACAACGCCTTTCTTATGAGCGAGTAACCGTTTGAGTGAACGCCGCTTGACGGGACGGAGATTATCTCATCTCCGGGGGAGACCTTGCGCCCGCTTATGTGGCGGTCTTTCTCCACAATGCCGACTGAAAAACCGGCGAGGTCAAACTCTTTGTCCGCGTAAAACCCCGGCATTTCGGCGGTCTCGCCGCCCAGAAGCGCGCACCCCGCCTCCGAGCAGCCGCTTGCTATTCCCTCCACAACCCCGGCCATTCTTTCGGGGTCCAGTTTTCCGGTCGCAATGTAGTCAAGGAAGAAAAGCGGCTTTGCGCCGCAAGTGAGCATGTCGTTCACGCACATGGCGACAAGGTCTATGCCGACCGTGTTCAGTTTTCCGGTCTCAAACGCTATTTTGAGTTTTGTTCCGACCCCGTCCGTCGCTCCAACAAGGTAGCGCTTGCCGCCGGGAAGCATGTAGAGACCGGCAAAGCCGCCGTAGGATTTGAAAACCTCACCGCCGTGAGTGGCTTCCACCAGCGGCTTGATGAGACTGACAAACCTGTCCGCCTCCTCCGTGTCAACTCCGGAGCGGGCGTATGTAAGTTTGTTTTCCGTTACCACGGCAACTTGTTCATAAGGGGAGCCAGAACCGGGCCGAAAAACGCGACCATCACAATCAGAAATATGAATCCCGCGATGCCGAGAACCACCTTGGCTACTATTATTTTTGTCAGAGTGTCAAGAAACCTGCTCATGTTTCAGTGCCCTCCCCCGTGTGAATTCGGCCCGTCAAAGAAAGGGTCTCCAAACGGTATGGCCGGAAATCTGTTGAGAAACACAAGAGACGCGCAAACAAACGCCCCCGCAAAACCCAGAGTTATCAGAACTTCGGGCAGGGATGTCTGCAAGTGCGGGGTCAGCGAGGGGGTAACAAACAGAAACTTGTCCATCCACAGCCCGCACATGAAAACCGTTGATATAAAGACCGCTATGGGGGTAACAATCTTGTGCGTTCTCGGCATAAAGGAGATGAAGGGAAAGATGAAACAGCAGGTGAAAACCGCCCACGCAAAAGTTTTGAACGGCTCTTCGGCCATCCTCTTTATCACAAAAGCCGTTTCCTCCGGCATGTTGGCATACCATATCGGCAGCAACTGGGAGAACATCAGATACGCCCACAGAAGGGCAAAACCGTTCAGCATTTTCCCTATGTCCCAGTAGTGGTAATCGTTCAGGTAGTCCGCAAGGCCGAGGTGGCGCGAGAGACCCACTGACATTACGGACGTCATCGCCACGGCTGATATGAGCCCGCCTATGAAGTAATACGGCCCCAGAAGAGTGCTGAACCAGTGCGGGTCAAGAGACATCATAAAGTCCCAGGAGAACAGGCTGAAAACCACGGCGTATGCGCCCACGATGAAAGGCGCAAGTTTTTTCACATCCTCAAACTTCGCGCCCGAAGGGTTGGTGTCAAGACACAGCGACCCCCTTACGTAGCGGTAGGTCAGGAAGAGAAGAAACCCGAACCCGATCACATTTCTCAGAACAACAAAAGGCATGGCAAGCCACACATCTTTCGGGGAATGGTAGTGGTGGTGGGAATACGGGAGCAGAGTGTCCGCGCCGATAAATATCACAACCAGAAGCAACAGTGAGACGGGAAGGAAGAAGCTGAAAGACTCTCCTATCCTCAGAAAAGAGCGCGCCCACCGGGCGTCTGTTATTCTCAGCACGCATGAAAGCACCACCCCGCCCTGCGCAAGCGCGGTCCAGAAAAGGAAGTTGACAAGCAGAATGCGCCACGCTCCCTCCGCATGCTGCGGAGACAAAGCCGCAAAGACAAACGCCGCCGCCCCGACGGCCGCCATGCCTCCCAGAAAGATGATAACCCACCGGGGTATCATGCCCACCTTGCTCATTACCGCTTCTTTTGTCCGCTCACTTGTTTGTTTCATTTTCCTGTTTTCCCTTCGGGCCGGCGACCTCTTCCTGAAGATTTCTGACATAGTTTACTATGTGCCATGCGTCTCCCTGAACGGGCATGTTTTCCGCGTATGCGGGCATCATAACCTTGCCTCCGTACATTATGTAGGCGTAAAGATAGCCGTCCGTTCTTGCAACAACTCCCGGAGCCGTAAGGTTGACGGGATAAAAGCCGTGCCCCTTTGTAATTATCAGACCGTCTCCCAAGCCCTTGAGGCCGTGGCAGGAAACGCAGTTGTATTTATAAAGCCTCTCTCCCCTTTTAATTGAGGCGGCGGTGGCGGGGACGGGGGATTTCTCAATTGCCTCGGTTTCCTCCCTGCTTTTTGCCGGAGCGGCGTTTACGCTGACGGATTTCTGCGGATGAAGCACGGGCTTTTCATACGGGTCGGACGAGGGCTGAACCCACATGTCAAGCGACCATGGAAACGCCCGGCAGTATCCCGGCATCAGGGCAACCGCCGCAAGCGCAAGCAAAGCGGTTTTACGCAGAGTCAATTTTGACCTCCTCCGCTCCGCCCGAAAGCATTATCTCGCGCGCGGAGTTGCTTTCATCCTCGCTTGAGCAGACCACCATTATTCCGAACTTGTCATCGGAAAATCTGGGGTCATACATGGTAACGGGGCTTCTTCTGCGCAGAAAAGAGTTTATGAGCAGACCCATAAGCGTTGACAGCGCCCCCATGAGAATTGTGAGTTCAAATATGATGACCGTAAAGGGCGTTATGGACACAACCGGTTTTGCGCTCACCTGTATCGGCCAGTCGCTCGCCGTGATGACCGTGAGCGCCACACCGCACGCCCCGCCAAGCAGAGCGCCGAAAAGGGTAAAGAACCTGACCGGGCTTTCCGGCTCCGCAACCAGTTCCTCAACCTCATGGCTCGGAACGGGAGAGAATACCCTTATGTTTTCAAACCCCTCCCGTTTCAGGGTTTTCAGGCAGTCCGTAAGGGTGTCTATATGGGAGTAAACGCCAAGCACTCCGTCCCTTGTTTTCCTACTCACCGCCCACCTCCGTTTTTTTGCGCGGGAGCGGCAGTATTTCCTTTATCTCCGCTATCGCTATGGAGGGAAGCGTTTTCAGGAATATGAGGAAGAACATGAAAAACCACCCGAAACTGCCGACCGTGAGACCGACTTCCACCCATGACAGTTTGTAAACCCCCCAGACCGCCGGGTCAAAATCGCGGGAAAGGGATATGACGATTATGTTAAAACGCTCAAACCACATGCCTATGTTTATCAGTATGGAAATTACAAACAAAAAGTTCAGGTTGTGGCGAAACCGCTTGAACCACAGAAACACGGGGCAGACAACATTGCACACGATCATAGTCCAATAAAACGGAGCGTATTCTCCCACCGCCCTGTAGACAAACTGCTCCCACTCGGCGGGAACGCCGCTGTACCACGCGAACAGGAACTCAACCCCGTAGGCGTATCCGAGTATCAGGGAGGTGAAGATGATGAGTTTCGCCATCCCGTCAAAGTTGTCCATCGTTATGTAGTCTTCAAGGTGATAGATTTTGCGAATGGGAATTGCGAGCGTTATGACCATCGCAAGCCCTGAAAATATGGCGCCCGCCACAAAGTAGGGGGCGAAGATGGTCGTGTGCCAGCCCGGCAGGCTTGCCATTGCAAAGTCCCAAGACACAACGCTGTGGACGGACAGAACAAGCGGGGTGGCAAACGCGGCGAAATACAGATACGCCCTCGTGTAGTGCAGCCATTCCCAGTTTGACCCCTTCCACCCCAGCGACAGCAGTGAATACACCGTCTTGCGCACACGCCCCGTCACCTTGTCTCTAATGGCGGCAAGGTCGGGAATCATGCCCACGAAGAAGAATATGGAACTGACCGTCAGGTAGGTGCTGACGGCGAAAACATCCCACACAAGGGGCGATTTGAAGTTCACCCATAACTCCCTCTGGTTCGGGTAGGGAAACAGCCAGTAGAAATTCCAGGGCCTTCCCAGATGGATTATCGGAAACAGCCCGGCGGTCAAAACGGCAAAAACCGTCATCGCCTCGGCGAGCCTGTAGATGGACATGCGAAACCGCGCCCTGAAAAGAAAAAGAACGGCGGATATCAGAGTTCCGGAATGCGCGATTCCGACCCAGAAAACAAAGTCCGTTATGTAGATTCCCCAGAAAACCGGATGACGGAAGCCCGCCACGCCAAGCCCGGTGTAAACCTGATAAAGAAAGCACACAAGCCCGATGCCGACAAAGAACAGCGCCGTTCCGAACAGCATCCCCCACTCCTTGGAGGGCTTTTCAAGAACCCGGACCACATCGGCGGTAACCTTTGAATAAGTGAGATTGTTCGGTTTCTTTTCCACTTCAGCCGGTTTCCTTCCGTCTTTTTACGACTGGGTTACGTCCTTCAAATAGGTAACCGCGGGTTTCGTGTTTATTTCCTCAAAAAGTTTGTAGCCCCTCTCGTCGTGAGACGCCTCCGAGACCCTGCTGTTAGGGTCCAGCAGGTTGCCGAACTCTATTGCGTTTGTGGCGCAAGTCTGCTGGCAGGCCGTTACCACTTCCCCGTCTCGTATGTCCCTTCCCTCGTCTTTGGCGGTGTCGTGAGACTGCCTTATTCTCTGGACGCAGAAACTGCACTTTTCCATGACCCCTTTCGTTCTTACGGTAACATCGGGGTTGAACTGCCAGTTGAGCGGCTCGGGCACTTTGTATGAATACCAGTTGAATCTCCTCACTTTGTAGGTGCAGTTGTTGGAGCAGTATCTGGTTCCCACGCAGCGGTTGTATATCATTCCGTTCAGCCCTTCGTGATTGTGGTAGGTGGCGTAAACGGGGCACACCGGCTCGCACGGGGCGTTGCCGCAATGCTGGCACGGAACCGGAACAAACCGCGCCGTAACCTCCCCGTCGGGATTCTTTTCAAAAAATCTGTCTATTCTGAGCCAGGCCATTTCCCTGCGCCGCGCAACCTGCTCTTTGCCGACAAACGGTATGTTGTTCTCCGCGTAGCACGCAGTCACGCACGCCCCGCAACCGGTGCATTTTGACAGGTCAATTGACATGCCCCATCTGTATTTTTCATATTTCAGGTCGGGATAAAAATCAGGGTGGTGTCCGTGTCCATCATGCCCGTTGTCGTGTTTGTGGCCGAGGTCTTTGATGTCAACGGTTTGCGCCACTTCTCTTCCGTGCTGTGATTTTGTGTATTGTGTGCGCACCAGCAGTCCGTCTCTGCCGGTCGGGATGATGCGGACTTTTGTGGAGAGCCACGCATACCCGCCCGAAAGCGCGTCTGAGCGGGTGGACAGTATCTCCATCGGGCTGACTCCCCTGCCCTTTGCGTATCTTCCGTAACTGTCATGCCCGAGCCCTATCGGCATTGCGACCGTGTCCGGAGATATGCCCTCGTGAACAAACGCCTGCGTCTCAAAAGAGCCGAAGGGAGACTCAACCTTTACAAACGAGCCGTCCCGCGCTCCCATTTCCTCCGCCACGGACGGGTGCATCTCCACCCATGAGTCCCAAACCACCGATGTAAGAGAGTCCGGCAGTTCCTGCAGCCACGGCTTGTTTGCCCCCCTGCCGTCATAAAACTTTGCGGACGGGAAAGGCATCAGGCGCAGGTTGCCGTCTCCTTCAAATTCCGCGTCCCTGCCCGAAAAAGAGAACAGGCGCATACGCCCTGAGATTGAAACCGCCTCCGGTTGAACGGGAACGGAAACACCGCCTTTTTTGAGCGACTCGTTCCAGAAATCTTCAAACGGTTTTTCGGGGGAAATATCAGCGCCCATCCGCTTCCAGTAGTCTCTGAGGAACGAGTAGTAGTCCGGCGAGGCAAACAGCCCCTTTGTCGCTTCCGTCAGTCCGCTCACCGATATAAGGACATCCGCGGATGATTTTGTGTTGAACACCCTCTCCACCGCCGGTTGCACAATTCCGTGAAAACTTTCCCTTGCCCTGAAGTCCCCCCAGCTTTCAAGCGGATGGTTGTCCGGCAGGACGGCGGAGCACATCCCGGCGGTCTCGTCCATAAACGGCGAGAAACTGACGGAAAAGGCTACCTTCTCCATCGCCTTTTTGAATCCGGCCGCACGGGGCAGGACGAAAGCGGGGTTTATGCCCCTCACAATCAGCACCTCAACCGCGCCTTTTTCCATATCTTTTATTAAGGAGAGCATTTCCCCGTAGGAGGCCGACTTTGAGACGGCAAGGGCGTCGGAGAAATCAACGGTCTCGTTCATGTTGCCGGACAGGTGGTTGAGCAGGTTCACCGCAACAAGCATCTCCGTTGCGTTGGAAGCCGTTCCCGCCGCGCCGCCGCCGATGGCGAGGCTCTTCTTTGAAAGCATCTCTTCCGCAATTTCGTATATCGTTTCCGCAGGCACGGAGATTTTGCGGGAGACTTCCTCCGGGGTGTGGTCGCTCACGAGGCTCGCAATGTAGTCTTCCACATTCGCCGCCTTTTTTGCCATTGCGTTTGCTATTCCGAGGGCAAGAAACACTTCGGAGCCGGGGCTGATGTTTATCATGCGGTCTGCGCTTGCCCCCGTCATTGACATTCTTGCCTCAACCTGAACCACTTTGCCGATCTTTCCGTCTTTTATGGAGCGCAGTTTGCCGAGACCCCGTCCGCCGGACACCGGGGAGAGCCAGGTCTCAAGGTAGTCCGCGCCGAAAGAGAGCAGGTATTCGGCCTCTTCTATTTTGTATGCCGGAACGGAGTCCGCGCCGAAGACAATTTCATTCGCCTTCTTTATCGGCTCATGGGAAAACGTTTCATAGTGGTAGCGCCGCGCCCCGGTGGCGTCCGCCCAGATGCCGAGAAGTTCATCGTAAGAGCCGGTCTCAACGCCGTCCAGATAGACAATGCGGTCTCCCCGTCCTTTTGCCACAAGGTCTTGTATTCTGTCGGCAAGCGCCTTTTCGGCGTCCTTCCATGTGGCGGCGCGGAACTTGCCCTCTTCGTTTTTCAGAAGCGGGGATTTAACTCTGTCGGGATTGTAAAGCCCCTGCGGGGAGGCCTGCCCTCTCGCGCAGAGGGCTCCGCTGTTTATGGGGTTTTCCGGAGCCCCTTCAATTTTTATTGCCCGCCCTTCCCTTGTTTTGACGACAATGCCGCAACCGGCGGGGCATTCGCGGCAGGTGCTTGAGTAGTAGTCGGGAATTCCGGGAACGGAGTTCTCCGGCGGAATCACATAGGGAATGATCTGTTCAACCGGCTCAAAGGAGCAGCCGCCCGAAGCCGCCGCCGCTCCACCGGCGACACCGACAACCTTGAGGAAGTCGCGTCTGCTGATTCCTTCTTCCGTCTTGTTTTTTCCGTCTTTTATCTTGTCAGACAATCCGTTCCTCCGGCGGCCCTTAATAGTGGCATGTAAGGCAGTCCTTCAGCTGCGTTTCGTGATACTCATCTTTTGCGCTTTCCTCGTGGCAGGAGATGCAGAATCCCATGTTCAGCCGCTCCGTTTTGCGCACAACATCCATCTTCTCAACCTCTCCGTGGCAGGTTTTACACTCAATGCCCTGCTTGATGTGGCGTTTGTGGCTGAACTGCACGTATTCCGCCATCGGCGACACTTTCACCCACGGTATCGGCTCTTTCTTTTCCCAGTATTCGCGCACTTTTGCTATCTCTTCCCGCAGGTTTATGACCTTGCCCCCGTCCGTTTCGTATTCAATATCCCTGCCCTGAATGTGGGTGTGGCAACCCATACACTTTTGAACCGAGGGGATTCCGGGATGTGTTGAGATTTCAACATAACTGTGGCAGGTGCGGCAGTCTATCTTGTTGTCTCCGGCGTGTATCTTGTGGCTGAACAGTATCGGCTGTTCGGGCCCCTCATCATTTGCCGCCGCAGTAAACGCGACTCCCGACAGGAGAGCCGACACAATAAGAAACAGGGCGGTGTTTGTAAAATCCGGCAACATCTAAAAGAAACTTCGCTTGAGCCTCTGATAAGCCATTTGGCGGGGTGGCGAGCGGTAAACTAACACAACTTAAAACTGTGTCAAATAATTAAGACTCTTCTCCCATAACTCCGAACAACTCTGCGGTAAAGAACCGGCGGCAGTCCTCCCGCGCAAGCCCCTCCGCCGCGCCGCCCTCAACATCCAATCCCTCAATGAAAGGGATAACCCCCGCCACTTTTCCGACCCTCTCTTCCTCCGTCCGCAGAAAGGCAAGGTTTGTCTCCTCGCATACGCCCGCCGGAGACGGATATCCGCATATCACAACCCCGGCCACCTCCAGCCCTCTTGCCCTCGCCGCTTCAACCGTAAGGATTGTGTGATTGAGTGTTCCAAGGCCCGCCCGCGCCGCTATGACGGTTCTGAAGCCCAAATCCGCCGCAAAGTCCGCCATGAAATACCCCTCGCTTATCGGCACCATAAGCCCGCCCGCGCCCTCCACTATAACGGCGTCATGGGTTCGGGACTGCTCCCCTATCACTTCCATCACCTTTGCGACATCAATCTCCGCGCCCTCAATACGCGCCGCCATCATCGGGGCAAGCGGCTCTTTCAGCCTGCACGGGCTTGAAAGAGACGGGACAAAACTCTTTCCCATCGCCCGGTGGACAAATTCAGAATCACAGACAACCCCCGGCAGACAGCCGGTCTGAAAAGGCTTGACAACCGAAACGGTCATGCCGCCCGCCATAAGGCATCGCGCCAGCGCGGCGCAAACAACGGTCTTGCCCGCCCCGGTGTCAGTTCCGGTTATGAAGAAATGCGGCTTTGCGCCCTTTGACTGCTTTGCGGCCACGGCTAAAGAGAGAGTTCTTCAATCTTTGCGAGTATCTCATCGCCGTGGGAGTTTGTGTCAACCTTTTTCCATATATGCCTGACTGTTCCCGCGCCGTCCACAAGGAATGAAACGCGCCGCGCCGTGTTTGAAGGGCTCACCACTCCGTAAAGGTTGATTATCTCCCCGCCCTTGTCGCTCACAAGGGTCTGGGTGAGTCCGTGCTTTTCCTTAAAACCGTCATGAGATTTCACGCCGTCCGTGCTGACCCCCACAACGGCGAAACCTTTTTTGCTTATGGCGGCGGCGTTGTCTCTGAGGGAGCACGCCTCACGGGTGCATCCCGGCGTGTTGTCTCTGGGATAAAAACATAAGACCGCCCCGCCTGCGGAGATGAGGTCCGCAAGGCGCACAGTCCGTCCGCCGTCCGCCTCCGCTTCAAAAAGCGGCGCCTTGTCTCCCGTTTTGAGTTTGTCCGACATTTTCTCCTCCCTATATGTTGAAACTTTCCCGCGCGGCTTCGCTCATCATCTCCGGAGTCCACGGAGGGTCCCACACCACTTCAATATCAACCTTTTCAACGCCCTCAATCTCGGAGGTGAGCAACTTTGCCTCGGACACTATCTGCCCCGCCGCCGGGCATCCGGGGGAAGTCATCGTCATAAGTATGCGAACCTCTCCGCCTTCAATCTCAATGTTGTAGACAAGCCCCAGATTCACTATGTCAACGGGGATTTCCGGGTCATAAATGCCGCCCAGAATCTCAAAGACCTTCTCTTTTGTAACCGCCGCCGCGTCTCCTTCCGCCATAACTTCCCCGCTCACAGAGATTTGACCGATTCAAGAACGGCCATGTAATCGGGCTCTTCGGCTATCTCTCCGACATACTGCGCGTGGCGCACCACATTGTCTTTGTCAACAACGAACACCGCTCTGGCAAGAAGGCGGTTTTCCTCTATCAGCACGCCGTAAGCCCTGCCGAAGGACGCTTCCGAGTGGTCGCTCAGGCATGAGACTCCTTCAATGCAACCGTCTTTTATGTAGCGGGACTGCGCAAACGGCAAATCCATGCTGACCGTTATAACCTCAACATCGCCCGGCAGAGACTTTATCTCCTCCGAAAAACGTTTCGTCTGCACATCGCATACCGGAGTGTCAACCGAAACAATCACATTGAAGATCTTTACCTTGCCCGCGAAATCCGAAAGGGATTTCTTCATGCCGGGCCCCATAAGAGAGGAAAAGTCCGGCGCGGGGTCGCCCGCCCTGATTTCTTTTCCCGCAAGGGTAACGGGGTTGCCTTTCATGGTTACTGTTCTGCTCATAACATTCTCCCGCCGCCTCTTTGAAATTCCGGCGGCGCCGTTTATTGTATCCCAGCCGGGGCGGTCATTCAATTTACAACCGGCAATTCCGCTTATGAAAGTTGCACTCACCACTGTTGCGGTCTCATTGCTTGCGGCGCTGTTTCTTCCCGCTTATGCGGCGGCGGATGATGCGCCCGCCCGCAGGCTTATGGAGCAGGTTTACGAACAGGGACGCAAGCACAAAAGCCAGCGGATGGACATGGAGATTGTGGTAAGAGACCCCAAAGGGCGGGAGCGCGTCCGCCTTTTCAAGATGCTTTACAGAATCATCGGCGATGAGACCAGAAGCCTGCTGCGCTTTTACAAGCCCTCGGACATCAAGGGAACGGGGCTTTTCAACATCGTCTATGAGAGCGGCGGCAGGGAAAGCGACCAGTGGATATATTTTCCGGCTTTCAGAAGGGTGAACAAACTCAGCGCGGAGGAGAAGCATCAGAGTTTTATGGGCTCGGACTTTACCAACGCCGACATTGCGGGAAGAAAACCGCATGATGACACCCACACAATGGTGAAGGCGGACGGGGAGGTCTCGGTTGTATCAAGTGTTCCCCGCGACCCGTCCGACCCTTATTCAAGGATTGAAAGCCACATTGTCAACAGAATCAAAGTGCCGGAGAGAATTCTGTTTTATGACCGTTCGGGGCGGCTTCTGAAAACTCTCAAGAGCAAGAGAGTTGTTGAAACTGACGGCATGTTTACTATAATGGAGGCGGAGATGAGCAACCACCAGACCGGCGGCTCTACTGTTATGACGAAAAAGTCAGTTAACTTCAAAAACATCAAGCCGTCTCAGGTAACAGTTTCCAAACTTCGCAACAGGTAGGTTTTCAAAATGAGAAATTTTTCACGCTTAACTTTAATTCTTGCGGCTTTCGCTCTGTGTTCCGCCGGAAATGTCCGCCCCGCGTCCGCCCTTATAGTGGAAGAGGGATACGAGCAGACGGGCGGAGGCTTGCTTGACAGCATAAGGGAGTATGTGTTTTTGAATTTCGGCGCGTTCTCAACGCCGACCGGAGACAGCCAGAGGCATCTTATAATAGGAAGCGGCGGGGTTGATTTTTCAACGGACAAGTTTCAGGTGTATGTTGAAGGAAGGGCGTGGAAGGAGCAGATTGAACTCAGGCAGGAAGGGAGTCCGGTTAACCCGAACAACCCTCCGGATGATTGTAATCCGTCATGTGACAGAACCTTGCCAGTTGAGTCCGATGAAGTGGAAGTGAACGAAGCGTATCTCTCCGTTACACCTCATCCCCGGCTTACCCTGAAAGCCGGAAGGAGCAAGGTTGTGTGGGGGCAGTTTGATATTTTCTCCCCGGTGTTTTTCAATCTTCCGTTCACGACAAAAAACATCGGCACGACTTTTTCAAAGGTGAACTACGGGCTTGCGCAAAACATCGCCCAAGTAACGGTTCTTCCCCATGAACGGATTGAGATTCAGGGATACTTTTTTCTGAAAACCATTGTTGACCCTCTTATTACAGATCTGGTGGGGGAGGAATACGGGATAAACAGAGACGACCTTCAAGACCACAACCAATATGCGGCGCGGGCGATTTTTTATCCCGACTGGGGAACTATCGCCCTTACATACCTGCACGGCAGAAGCGTTTTTGAGGTTGCCCGAATGCAATCGGTGGTGGAACAGACAACCGCATGTCCCGTGCGTAACAGGTTCAATCTTGATGGCAGCCCCTATTGCCTGACCCAATCGCCCGGTCTCCCGAAACTGGACATGTTTGCCGTTGAAGCGACCATCCCCGTAGGGAGGTGGAGTCTCAAATCGGAACTGTCATACAGGATGACGGAGGGGGATGTTGAGCAGATAAGTCCCGGAGGCGCTCAGAGCAACAGGAATGTAATGGAATTTGTGAGAATTATGAGACAAAGAAACGGAGGGAATCTTTATGCGGATGTGACGGAATTTTTGGGCGGAGCCGGAGTTGAGTATCTTGCGGACAGATGGAAGGTTGAGGTGGCGGTATTTGCCTACAGCGTGATGTATGAGGACGGCATTGTTGAGAGCGGCGGTGGCGACCCCGATGAACTTTTCGGAGCGCCGTTTCTTAACGCCGCCTTTTTTCTTTCCGAAGACAAAAAAAGTTTCATCGGTCTGACGGCGGGTTTTCTCGGCTCAGTTGCGGCGGGGGCGAGCCTTTACGCCGTTTGGAACATAGAGAGGTTTGACCGCTTCGGAGCCGGGATTCTGCAACTCACCGCCGGACTTGACTACCTTCAATACCTGTCAGACAGCCAGCTTAGCGAACTGACGGAGTTTAACGATGATGAAACGATTAATTACGACTTCAATGAAGACTTCGCCCTCGCCCCCCGCGTCGGGCTGGTCTGGAAATTCTAAATGTGCTGAAAAAACTCCTTGTTATTCCGTGGCTTGCCGTTGTCTGCGCGATTGCGGTTGCCTCGTCAGGCCTGAGATTTGACAGCGATGCGTGGCTTTCCCGCGACCACCCGTTTGAAAAACAACTGGACTATCTTGCCGAAGAGTTTGAAGAGGGAGAATCCCTGCTGCTGATAATTCCCCTGAAAGAGGATTTCTTCTCCGCCCCTTCCCTTTTCCCCGCGATTGACGACCTTGAAAAACAACTGCTGAAAATCCCCGGCGTCTCCGCCTCCCGTTCGCCCCTGTCGGCAAAAACGGTTGTCAGAACGGGCGACACGCTTCAAATCCGCAGTTTTGCAAACGCGCTTGAGGTCGGAGCGATAGAAAATATCAGCCATTTTCGCGCCGCTTTTCGTGAAAGCCCCTACTATGGAAAAATTCTCTCGGAAGACGGCAAAACCCTCGCCGTAAGATTGAGAACGCAGACCCGCAACCGCGCCGTGTTCAGAGACGAAGTGTTCAAGGCGGTTGAGGAAACGGTCGGCAACTCGCAATTCCCCGGCGCTTTTCTCGCCGGAGACGCCGCCTTGAAGGCGGAGATCAACCGCTCCGTGCGGAGTCAGCTGCCCATGCTGCTTGCGCTTGGGGCTTCGGTTGTGGCGGTTTTTCTTTACGGATTTTTACGCAACGGTTACCGGGTTGCCGCGCTTATGGCTTGCCTCGGCGTTGCGGTGGCGCAGTCTCTTGCAACCGTTAATATGCTCGGCCACAGCCTCACGCCCGTGAGTCTGGCGCTTCCCCTGCTGGTGTCCGTGATTGTCATTGCGGACGGTCTCCATATATTCGCGATTTGGGACAAAGAAACCGCCCGCAAGGCGGCTTCCCCCCTGCGTTCAACAATGAGCGGCTCGTGGCTTCCGTGCCTGATGACAAGCCTTACAAGCGCGGTCGGGTTCGGCGCTTTTTCCGTGAGTGAACTTGTTCCGGTGCGGAATTTCGGGATTGATTCTTTTGTCGCAATTGCTTTGTGTTATCCGCTTTTGATTGCGACGGTGTGGGGGGCGCTTGCGCTTTTCCCCGCCGGGATGTCGGCAAAACCGGGAGAAAAAACCGCGCGGGTAACCGCGACGGTCTTAAAGGGGCTTGCTCACAGAGCAAAGGCCCCGGTTGTTTTCGGACTTGCTTCCCTGATCTTGGCGCTGTCGCTGTTTTATGCGAAGACGGAAACAAATTTTTTGCATGTCCTCTTCAAGAAGACAAGCCACGTGTCAAAAGCGTTTGAAGTCGCAGACCGCGAGTTGGGGGGCTCCGGCTCGCTTGAGGTTCTGGTTGACGGCGGGCGGGAGCGGTATTTTCAACTTATAGACAATTTCAACCGCGTGAAAAGTCTGGCGGAAGGGTTTGAATCAGAAGAGTTTGTGAACCATTCCAACACCTACATACTTCCGGTCGGGATAACCCACCGGGCTCTTGCGGGCGGGAGCGCCTCACCCCTTCCGCAAAGCGCGGACGAACTGGCGCAGGAAATTTTTTTCCTTGAACTGTCACGCGGGGAAAGGGGAAAAGACCTTGTAAGCCCCTATCTGAATTTCACTTCCTCAACCGCCCGTATAGAGGCGCAGACGCCAAACCTGAGTTCATTGGAACTTGGCTCTCTGATTGATTCTTTATCCTCGCTTTCAAAGCAGACTTTCCCCGGCGGCGAAATCACTGTTACGGGAATGGGGCATTATGTCCACCAGTTGAGCCGCTATGTCCTTTCCACTCAGGCGCGAAGTTTCGCCCTTACTTTGCTTGTCATTGCGGTTGTGTTTACCGCCCTTTTCGGCCTCCGCCTCGGCATGGCGGGGTTTGTTTCCAATCTGTTTCCCGTTCTTGTCTCAACCGGAATGCTCTGCCTGCTGCAAGTCCCTTTTGATTTTGCCACGGTTCTGGTCGCCGGAATAACGTTTGGGCTGAGTGTGGACGACTCCATACATTTTCTTCATCATTTCAGAAGGGAGAGGCCGGGGGCTTCAAATACGGAGGAGGGGATTGAAAGAAGCATGCGGATTGTCGCAAGGCCGGTTGTTTTTACGAGTTTGCTTTTTTGCGCGGCGCTTGCGGTCTTTTTCTCTTCAAGTCTTGTCGTAATGGTCAAGTTTGCGCTGTTCACAATTGCGGGGCTTATTGCGGCAATGCTTTCGGCCATACTGCTGCTGCCTTCGCTTGTTGAGATATTCAGGGGAGACGCCCCCTATTCCTCGTCCCGCTGAATTCCGGCGTTTGCGTTTTCGGCTTCCATCTTTGCGTCAATAACCGCAAGGCCGGTAAGTATCAGCCCGGCCGCCATGTATGCCCAGAAAACCGGCTCGTCTTTCTCGGCAATACTTTGCTCCATAAACTGCCTGACAAAATCCTTGTTCAAAAGTGTGATGAGAAAATTCATCCCGATAAGCATCAGCCCTTTGCCGAGAGTTCCGTTGTATATCTGTCCGAGGCCGGGCAGCAGAACGGAAAGCACAACCGCAAGCCAGGTTTTTTTCTTTTTGTTTTCCGTCTGCACAGTCAATACGGTTTCTCCCGAACGGGAGTTGAGTTTATACAATGCCGAGGGATGATTTTGAAGGGACGGGACTAAAACGTTCCGTTAAGCCTTATGTATGCGCGGTGCTCGGTTTCGGTTCGCGCCGTTTCATCAACCGCCTCGTAACCCGCGCTTATGCCTCCGGTCGCCTCTATGTCCACTCCGCCAATCTTTGAACTCACCGCCCCGTCCACTATCTCACTGCGGGCAAACACCTTCATCAAACCGCTCTC
>JAPOUR010000023.1 GCA_026708565.1 Candidatus Dadabacteria bacterium | reverse complement strand
TTACGCCGACTTAAATCTTGCCCTGAAGCAGAAACGCTATCAGAAGCGCGTAAATGACGAGCGACTCAATCAGAGCCAGACCGATGATCATCGGTGTCTGAATCTTTGACGCCGCTCCGGGGTTTCTTGCGATACCCTCAAGCGCGGCGGCGGTCGCCCTGCCCTGTCCGAGGCCGGCTATGGCCGCGGCTATGCCGATTCCAAGCCCCGCCCCAAGACCTATGCCGAGCTTGGCAAGGTCTCCGGTTTCACCCGTAGCGGCAAACGCATCCGGCGCAAAGCCGAAAACACCCGCCACGGCAAGCGCGGCGACTGTAAATACAAACCTTTTCATCTTATTCCTCCTTGTAAGGTTGTGTCTCCAAAATCCAAATCAGTGGTGCGACTCCGCAAGCCCTATGTAAATGGCGGAGAGCACCGTAAATATAAACGCCTGAAGAAAACTGACAAATATGCCGAGCGCGATAAACAGAGCGGGGATAAAGAAATGCGTCAGGTTCATAAAGACGCCCATAACCATGTGGTCTCCCGTGATGTTCATAAACAGCCGCAAAGAAAGCGACACCGGGCGGACAACATGGCTCACCAGTTCAATGATAAGCATCAGCGGCGCGAGAAACGCCACGGGGCCCAAGAACTGCCTCACATAACCGCCGCCGTGGGCGCGGAAGCCGTAGAAGTTATACATAATGAAGATCAGAACCCCGAAGGCAAGGGTCGTGTTGAGCGTGCCCGTGGGCGGCAGAAAGCCCGGAACAATGCCGAGCAGGTTGCAGAAAAGTATGAAGAAAAACGAGCCCGCAAGCAGAGGAAAGTAATGCTGCGCCTTCTCGCGCGAGCCTAAAATGTTTGTAAGCATGCCAAACAGAAAGTCTATGCCTATCAACTCAACGAAGTTTCTGAAACTGACCTTTTCCGAGGGCAGCGGCGAGGTGTCCGCACGGACGCTTCTTCTGAACCCCAGCCCCACAACCGTCAGAAACGCCACAACCACGCCAAGACCGATTATGTGGTCGTAACGGGCAATCTCCGGCCCCATCAATGTCCACCAGCTAAAGTGTTCCACTCTTCGTAATCAAACCCGATGTTATGACTCCGGCGACTCCCGCCGTCAGGCCCGTAGTAAAACCTAAAACATCCAATCTTGCAAACAGTATCAGAAAAACCGCGATTGATACCAGAACCGCTATCTTGATAAAAAACAGAACCGCCGCCCGCGCGACCGAGATTTTCTCCGCCCCTTCGGGGTTGGTAAAACCGGCGACTATGAGGCGCAGAACCGCAACATCGGCCGCAAACAAAACCCCCGAACTCACGGCGGCCAGCCCGAATCCCGCCCCGAAAAGCAAGCCGCCCCCAAGCGCGGACGCAAGCGAAAAGCCGAGGGCGAAAACTTCGGGACGGCGCGTCATCCGAACCTCCCCAGCGTTCTGAAAAGCAGAACCATCCCCCCGGCGGTTCCGGCGACCAGCCCCGCAACCGTCATGTACGGCGTCTCTGTGCCGAGTTTTGAATCAAGCCAGTCGCCCGCGAAAAGCCCCGCCGCAACCGCCGCCGCCATCTCCATCCCCACAACCGCAAAAACCATCCACTTGTGCCTCATTGTCCGCACGCGCGGGCGAGAGCGCCCTCAACCGCCCGCGCCGTTTTCTCTATATCGGCGTCCGTGTGCGCCTTTGACACAAACGCCGCCTCAAACTGGGACGGCGGAAAAAGAACGCCCCTTTCCCTGAGCGCCGAATGAAAAACGCCGAACATCCGGGTGTCGCACTTGAGGGCGGAAACATAGTCCGTAACCGGCTTTTCAGAGAAAAAGACCGTGAACATGGAGCCCTCGCGGTTGACCGTAACCGGCGCGCCGAGGCGGCGGGCGGAGGAAAGTATCATATCGCACAGCCGCGCCGCGCGGGCGTCAATCCCCGCAAGGCCGCGCCCGCCGCCCATGCCCCTGACGGTCGCAAGCCCCGCCGCAACCGCAAGCGGGTTGCCCGACAGGGTCCCCGCCTGATAAACCGGCCCTTCGGGGGAAAGCATGTCCATTATCTCCCCGCGCGCCCCCAGCGCGCCCACCGGAAGCCCGCCGCCGATTATCTTGCCGAGGCAGGTTATGTCTGCGGCAACGCCGAACCTTTTCTGCGCGCCGCCCGCAAAACGCATTCCGGTTATAACCTCGTCAAAAACAAGAAGCGCGCCGTGGCGCGCCGTCACTTTTCCGAGAAACTCAAGAAAACCCGGCGCGGGGGGAACGACCCCCATGTTTCCCGCGACCGGCTCAACCACGATTGCCGCGATCTCGCGCCCCCTGCGGGCGAAAAGTTTTTTAACCGCTCCCGTGTCGTTGTAGGGGGCGGTGAGCGTTTTTGAAGTGAAAGCGCGGGGCACTCCGGCGCTTGAGGGGTGGCCGAAGGTGGTGGCTCCGCTGCCCGCCTTCACAAGCAGATGGTCTGCGTGGCCGTGGTAGCAGCCGTCAAACTTCACCAGCAAATCGCGCCCGGTGAAAGCGCGGGCAAGCCGCGCCGCGCTCATAAGCGCCTCGGTGCCGGAGTTGGTCATTCTGATCTTCTCAACCGACTTGAAAGAGCGCGCAAGCGTTTTTGCAAGTTCCGTTTCCGCCTCGCACGAAACGCCGTAACTGGTTCCGGCGCGCGCCGCCGCCGACACGGCGCGAACCACGGAAGGGTGCGCATGCCCCAGAATCAGCGCGCCCCACGAGCCCATGTAATCCGTGTGGCGGTTGCCGTCCGCATCGTAAACATAAGCGCCCTTCGCCTTTGAAATGAAAAGAGGAGAGCCTCCCACCGCGTTGAAAGAGCGGACGGGGCTGTTGACTCCGCCCGCCAGAACCTTGCGCGCCGAGGCGAAAAGCGCCGCCGACCTTGAATTTTTTTGCACTGTTTTTTTAGCCAATACCGGCCCCCGTCCTCCGGGGCGGGCAGTAGTATAAGAGAGGCCGGGGCTTTTTCAATTGCGCGGCGGGGCTTATAATGCGGTGTATGAACGGTTCAGACCCGGCAAAACCGCACTACGCGGTGATAGGGATTGCGTGCGAAAGCGGCGGCGTTGCGCTGTGCGAAAGGGCCGCCCTGCTCATGCGGGAAAGCACGGTTTTTTCCGGCGGAAAAAGGCACTATGAAAAGGTTCGCAAACTGCTTCCGTCCGGCGGCGAGTGGATAGACATAGGCGCGGACATGGAAAAAGTGTTTGCCGCCTATGACCGGCGCATCGGAGAGGGGAAGAGCCCGGTTGTCATATTCGCTTCGGGAGACCCGCTTTTTTACGGCATAGGGCAAACCGTCAAACGTTTGCGCCCTGAAAGCCGCATGGAGGTTTTCAGAGCTCCGAGCAGCATTGAGGCTCTCTGCGGGCGGGCGGGGATTGATTTTCGCGCGGTCTCGGCGGCGTCCGTCCACGGCAGAGACTGGCACGAACTTGACCGCGCCCTCATAGAGGGCGGGCAAACCATAGGGCTTTTGACCGATTCGGTAAAATCCCCTTCGGCGGCGGCAGGGCGGATGGTTGAATACGGATTCGGAAACTACCGGTTTGTTACCGGAGAGCGGCTCGGCGAGGCTGGGGAAAGGGTGCGGCGGATGAATGCGGAGCGGGCGGCGGCGGAAAGTTTTTTGCAGCCGTGCGCCGTTGTTATGGAAAAGACGGCGGGCGCGGCGCGGGAGGGCGCGGCGTTTGAGACGCTTCCCGGCAGGCCGGGCATGATAACCAAACCGGAGGCGCGGGAAGCGGCGTTCAAACGGCTTTGCCTCGGCGGGGCCGGGCGGTTTTGGGACATCGGTTTCTGCACGGGCTCGGTTTCGGTGGAGGCGCGGCGGCGGTTTGCGGGGCTGAGGGTAACGGCGTTTGAAAAGAACCCCCGGTGCGAGGCGCTTATTGAAAAAAACTCCAGACTTTTCTCCGCGCCCGGAATAGAGGTTGTAATGTCGGATTTTTTTGAAGCGGAGCCGCGCCGCCGCCCCGCTCCCGATGCGGTGTTCATCGGCGGGCACGGCGGGCGGCTTGCGGAGATGATGGAAATTTTGCGCGACATTGTCCGCCCCGGAGGCAGGGTGGTTATCAACAGCGTTACGGAGGAAAGCAAAGCGGTTTTCCGCGAGAGCGCAAAGGACGGGGGATTTGAAGAGCCGCCCGCCCTGACGGCGGAAAACGTTACGGTTCTTTGCGCGGTGAAGACATGAAAAAGATCGCCGTCATAGCGGTGTCGGAAACCGGAATCGCGCTTGCGCGGAAAATTTGCGGAAAAACGCCGAAGCGGTTTGACATTGTGTCCGTCAAAAAGGGCGGCGGAGTGAAAACGGTCAAATCGGTGGCGGAGTTCACCGCGCAAAAATTCGGCGACTATGAAGGTTTCATTTTTGTGGGCGCGCTCGGAATATGCGTTCGCTGCATCGCCCCGAACATCAAAAATAAAAAAACCGACCCGGCGGTCGTCAATGTTTCCGAGGACGGGCTTTTTTGTCAGGCGGTTCTTTCGGGGCATGAGGGCGGGGCGAACAATCTGGCGGAAAAAACCGCCGCCCTTATCGGCGCGACGCCGGTGATAACCACGGCGGAAACGACGCGCCCCGGAGCGCTGTGCGCGGGGCTGGGAAGCCAGAAGGGAATAAATCCGGAGGAGTTTATAAAATCCTTTGAAAAAGAAATGAAAAAGCGGGGATTTTCCCCGGACGACCTTGCGGCGATTGCGAGCGCAAAGATCAAAGGGGAAGAGCGGGCATTTGTCGCGCTTGCGGAAAAATTGAACATCCCTTTTATCATTCACGAAGAAAAGAAACTCGCGGCGACCTTCAAACCGAACCCGTCAAAAACGGTTTTGCAGAAAACCGGAACGGACGGAGTATGCGAGCCGGCGGCTTTGCTTGTGGCGGGAGTAAAAAAACTTTCGCTTGAAAAAACGAAAATAACCCTGCCGTCCGGCAAAAAATACACGTTTGCGCTTGCCGTTGCGGACGGAGGGAAAGCCGCAGTGGGGCGCGGGCTGGTGGCCATGGTGGGGGCGGGCCCCGGAGACCCGCGCCTAATAACCGTTGAGGGGCGGGATTTAATCAGGCGG
Organism: Candidatus Dadabacteria bacterium; assembly: GCA_026708565.1. Taxonomy (NCBI): domain Bacteria; kingdom Pseudomonadati; phylum Thermodesulfobacteriota; class Candidatus Dadabacteria; species Candidatus Dadabacteria bacterium. The sequence continues at coordinate 31,420 of JAPOUR010000023.1, read as the reverse complement.
GCGGATTTGGTTCTTTACGCCGGAAGCCTTGTTCCGAAAAACCTGACCGCCGGAGCAAAGGCGGACGCCGTTGTCAAAAACTCCGCCTCAATGACGCTTGAAGAGCAAACCGCGCTGATGGAGAAATTTTATAAAAAAGGCGCGCTGATTGTCCGCCTGCATTCGGGCGACCCTTCTATTTACGGGGCGACCGCCGAGCAGACGGAGATTCTCCGGGCGAAGGGGATGGATTTTGTCATTGTTCCGGGGGTGTCTTCCTTTCAGGCGGCGGCGGCGCGGCTTGGCGCGGAACTCACCGCGCCGGAGGTTGCGCAGTCAATAATTCTGACAAGGGGCGAGGGGAAAACCCCGATGCCGGAGGGGGAGAAGTTGCGGGATATGGCGAGGCACGGCGCGACCATGTGCATTTTTCTCAGCGCAAAAATGGCGCGAAGGGTGCAGGGCGGTCTTCTTGAACATTACGCGCCCGACACTCCGGTCGCGGTTCTTCACCGGGTAACATGGGAGGATGAGAGAATATGGCGCGGACGGCTTGAGGAACTTGCGGACATAGTGAGAGACAACAAACTGACGCGGACGGTTCTGATAGTCGTGGGAGACGCGCTGAAGGCAAGCGGGACGCGCTCGCGCCTTTACCACCCGAAATGGAGGCATTTGTTCAGGGCGCGATGAAGAAAGGAAATAAAAAATCGCCGCACACGATCATTTTCGGCGGCACAACGGAGGGGAAAAAAGCGGCGTCGGCGCTGGACGGGCTGAATATGCGGTATTTTTATTCAACAAAAACGCAGACGGATTTTTGCCCGTCCGGATTGTGCGAATACATTCACGGCGCTCTTGACGGGGACGCGCTACAAAGTTTCGTTGAAAAAAACAATATACGGCTGATTGTCAATGCGGCGCATCCTTTTGCGCTCCATCTTCACGCCGCCGTGGCGCGGGTGTCGGAAGAAACCGGCGCGGAGGTTATACGCTACTCAAGAAAATATCCCGAACGAACTGAACACCCGCTTGCGGTTTATTGCGACAACTATGCGGAGGCGGTTCGGGAACTGAATAACGAAGACGGCGCAACCCTGATTTTAAGCGGCGTTCAAACCCTTTCCGAACTCAAGCCATTATGGAAAGAGCGGAAGGATTGTTACGCCCGCATACTGCCGCGCAAAACCTCGGTCTCCCTTGCAGTAAAACAGGGCTTCCCCGAAAACCGGCTCATAACGGAAATGCCGTCATCGGACTTCAAAAAGGAAAAAGCACTTTTTGAAAAACTCAAAATCAAACGGATTGTAACCAAGGAAAGCGGCGACAGCGGCGGACAGGAAGCGAAGATCAGAGCCGCAATTGAAAGCGGCGCGAAAATAGCCGTCATAAAAAAGCCGGAAGAACCTCCCTTTTCCGGCGCGGTGTTTTCGGAAAAAGAACTGGCGGAAAAAATAAGGAGGCGCGCAAATGTGTCTTGAAACCCCGCCCGCAAATGTGAAAAAAATGAAAACCGGCCACACCACCGGCGCGTGCGCGGCGGCTTGCTCAAAAGCGGCGGTGATGAGCGCGCTCGGGCGCAAAAAAATACGGCGGGTGGAACTAACTCTTCCGGGCGGCAAAAAAGCGGCGTTCAAAATAAACTCATGCGAATTCTCGGAAAACAAAGCGACCGCCACCACGGTGAAAGACGCCGGAGACGACCCCGATGTTACGCACGGCGCGGTGATAGGGGCAACGGTGCTGCTCAACAACACGGGGGAAATACGGTTTCTGCGCGGCAAAGGCGTGGGGAAAGTAACCCTTCCGGGGCTGGGTCTGAACGTGGGAGAACCCGCGATAAATAAAACGCCCAGAAAGATGATGACCAATATCGTCCGCGAGTTGCTGGAACAAAGCGGCGGGAACGGAAAAACCCCGGGGGCGGATATAAAGGTTTTTGTTCCCGAAGGAGAAAAACTCGCAAAAAAAACCCTTAACTCCCGTCTCGGTATAAAAGGCGGAATCTCAATAATAGGAACAACGGGCGTTGTGAGGCCGTTTTCAAGCGCGTCCTATGTGGCGAGCATAGTTCAGGCGGTGAAAATAGCGGCGAGCAACGGAAGCCCCCATGTGGTCGCATCCTCAGGCGGAAGAAGCGAAAAATTTCTCAGAAAGCGGTTTCCGGACCTGCCGGACTACGCATTCATCCAATACGGCAACTGGATAGGCAAACTGCTTGACGCTGCGGAGAAGAACGGTATTGCAGACCTGACCCTTGCCACAATGATAGGAAAAGCGGTTAAACTGGCGGGCGGAGACATGGACACGCACAGCGGAAAAAATGTTTGGAACAAAGAACTTATCGCCGATATTACGGAAAAATCCGGCGCGGGAACGGATGCGGCGCAAGCAATTGGAGAGTTGAACATGGCCGGGCGTCTCACGGAAATTTTCCCCCTTTCGCAGAACGCGCCGTTTTACAGGGAACTGCTGAAAAGATGCCGCGCGCGCTGCCGGGAACGTTTCAGCGGCGGACTCACCCTCGCGCTCGCGGGGCTTGACGGGCAAATAGTGTGGTATCCTGATGAAAATGGCTGAGAAACAGACAGGCATATTTCCGTTCACGGCGATAGTCGGGCAGGATGACCTGAAACTCGCCCTGTCGCTTTGCGCGGTTGACGTTCAGATAGGCGGCGTCCTCGCGCGCGGTGAGAAGGGAACGGGCAAAACCACCGCCGTGAGGGCGATGGGCGAGATGCTTTCGGAAGGCAAAAACCGGTTTCCGGTGGTTAATCTCCCAATCGGCGCCACCGAAGACAGGGTTCTCGGGGCAGTTGACCTTGAGAAACTGATAAACGAAAAACACCAGAGCGTGCGCGCGGGGCTGCTGGAGCAGGCAAACGGCGGAATACTCTACATAGACGAGGTAAACCTTCTTGACGACTATCTCACGGACATACTTCTTGACGCCGCGGCGGCGGGGGAATACATGCTTGAGCGGGACGGAATTTCGCGGAGGGTGGTCTCGCGCTTCCGCCTTGTGGGAACGATGAATGTTGAGGAAGGGGAACTCAGACCCCAACTTCTGGACAGGTTCGGCCTGTGCGTTGAGGTCGGGGCGCCCGGAGACACGGAGACCAGAACGGAGATTGCCCGGCGCAGGATGGAGTTTGATTCCGACCCCGGCGGTTTCCGCGCCCGGTTTGAGCGGGAGCAGGAAAAAACGCGCCTCGCCATAACCGGAGCGGCGAAAAACCTTGAGTCCGTCAAAATTCCCGGCGGGCTATTTGAAAAGGCGTCCGCAATGGCGTCCGAATGCGGGGCGGAGGGAATGAGGGCGGACATACTTATAGTTAAATCCGCGCGCGCGCTTGCCGCCCTTGAGGGCAGGGACGAGGCGACCGGGCGGGATGCGGAAAGAGTGGCGCCCTTTGTTCTCGCGCACCGGAGCGCGGCGGCGCGGGACTCCGGGGAACAAACGGAAAAAAAAACTCCGAAAAACCCGAAACTGAAAGCGGCGAAGTAAAAGACAAGGCCGGAGACGAAACGGACATGCTCTCAAATTACGGGTGGTTTCCGAGAAATGAAGCCGTTCTCGCGCCCGAAGGGGAATTTGAGGCGGTGAAAATTGAGCCGGACCCTCCCGCCGGAAGGCGCGGATATTTTGAGACGGGAGACGCGGCGGGACGGGAAAAACCCGCCGGTGAAAAAGAAAAAATTGACCTCTATGAGACCGTGCGGCGGCATGTGATACGGGGGGAATTTTCGCCGCGCTTCAAAGCGGAGCGCGGCAGGGCGAATGTGTCCGTAGTTCTGCTTGTTGATTCCAGCGGCTCAATGGCTTCGGGAAAACAGATCTCCCACGCAAAAGCCATGGCGGCGCAAACGGCAAAAAACAACAGGGGGAAAATAGTGGAGTTTTCCGGAGTGGCGCTTTCCGGGGACTCGGCGCATGTTTTTTCTCCTTCGGGCGCGGGGGCGGAAAAACTGATTGAAAGCCTGAAAAATCTCAAGACCGGCGGCAGAACCAACATGAGCGCCGGCGTTGTTCTTGCCGCAAAATTGCTGAAGCGGAAAAAGGGCGGCGCGGAGATTCACATATTTACGGACGGGAGGGTCAATTTCTGCGAGGGCGGCGGCGACCCTTTTGAGGACTGCGTAAAAAAATTCAAACATCTTGTCGGAAAATCAGTCCGCGCGACCGTTATTGACACCGAGACGGGGTTTGTAAAAATAGGGGCGGCGGCGCGTTTTTCCCGCGCCATAGGGGCGGAATACACACGCGCGGGCGACATAAGGAGGACGCAACGGTGAAGATATACACGAAAAAGGGGGACACGGGGAAAACCGCATTGTTCGGCGGAAGGCGCGTTGACAAGGATGACACGCGCGTTGAGTGTTACGGAACGCTTGACGAGGCAAATTCCACCATAGGGCTTATGCGTTCAAAGCTGGGAGATTCGCACCCGTGGCAGAAAAACCTGCAAAAGATACAAAAAGACATGATGGACATGATGTCGCACCTTGCGCGCCCTTCGGACTCGCACAAGGCAAACACCAATCCGATGCCGGTTGACGGGGCGGAGTTTTGCGAAAAATGGATTGACGAACTTGAGGAAAGCATATCGTCCCCGTCTGATTATTTCCTGCTTCCGGGCGGCAATGAAATATCCGCGCTCTGCCATGTTGTCCGAACTCAGATACGCAGAGGCGAGCGCCACCTTGCGTCTCTAATGAAACTGGATGAGGTTAATCCCGCAATTCCTTCCTACATAAACCGGCTTTCAGACCTGTTTTTCACTCTGGCAAGAGCGGAGATGGACGGGGCGGGAGTCGCCGAGGAAAAATGGCAACTGTTTCTTTATAAAAAGAAAAGGAAATAATCAGACAGTTTTCAGAAACGACGCCAGAATCCTTTTTCTTCCCGCTCTGGGAAAAATAACCGTTACGGCCGCCTTCGGCCCCCCGCCTTCAACCCTCACGACCTTGCCGCGTCCGAATTTGTCGTGCCGCACGTAGCCCCCTGCGGCAAAACCCGCCGCCACCGCATGGCGGGGCGGCGGCGCATAAACCGCGCCGGTGACGGGCTTTCCGCCCGGAACGGAAGCGGAGTAAAACTGTTCATACTCCAAAAATTCCTCCGGAATCTCCTTAAGAAAACGGGACGGTTGAACCATCTCGGTGTCGCCGCCGTAAAGTCTTCTCTCAAGCGGGTAACTTATAAAAAGCCGCTTCATAGCCCGCGTCATCCCCACATAGCAGAGCCGCCTTTCCTCTTCAAGCTCCTTGGGGTCGCGATTCAAAACGCGGGAAAGCGGTATGAGGCCGTCGCTCATTCCCGATATGAAAACGACCGGAAATTCAAGCCCTTTTGACGCGTGAAGCGTCATGAGTTTTACCCGGTCTCCGCCGGTTCCGGTGTCGGTGTCCGATGCAAGCGCGACATTTTCAATAAAACCGCGAAATCCCTCCCCCCCTTCGGAGCCGCCGTCAAACTCATGCGCCGCATTCAACAATTCATCCACATTTTCTTTCCTGTCCTCATCTTTGTCCAAAATGTCTTTGTAGCCGCTCTCCTTAATAACCGTTTCTATCGCCTCCGCCGTCCCCGCATTCTTTGTCCGTAAGGAAAGAGATTCCATTATTTGAACAAATCTCTCCACTGAAGCCGCCGCCCTTGCGCCGAGAAAACTCTCTTTTTCGGGAGATTTTGCCGCATCCATAATTAAGATTTTGTTTTTTGCCGCATAGGCGGAAAGCCTGTCAACCGTTACCCCGCCGATGCCCCTCGGCGGCATGTTGATTATCCGTGCGACGGCCGCGTCATCCGAGGGATTTCCCAGAAGACGCAGATATGAAACTATGTCCTTTATCTCCGCCCGCGCAAAGAAACTCAGCGCGCCCACCACCACGCAGGAAATTCCCGGCTCTTTGGCAAATCTCTGCTCAAGCAGAAGCGACCTGCTGTTTGTGCGGTATAAAACCGCAAAATCCCCCGGCGAAAACCCCCCTCCGTCCACAAGAGACTTTATTTTCCCAATCACGAAGTCCGCCTCGTCAAAATCGTTGCGTGCCTCGTAAACCTCTATCTTTTCACCCTCCTCCCCCTCCGTCCACATCTCCTTTTTTTCACCGACCCTGTTGTTGCTTATCAGGGAGTTTGACGCCTTGATTATGCGGGCGGTTGACCTGTAGTTTTGAGTGAGGCGCACGACTTTCGCGCCCTTGAAGTCCTCCGGAAAACGCAGAATATTTTCAAGTTCGGCGCCGCGCCACGCGTATATGGACTGGCTGTCATCACCCACGGCGAAAACCTCCGCGTTGTTCTCTCCGAGCATTCTGACAAAGTTATATTGCATGCTGTTTGTGTCCTGATACTCGTCAATAAGTATGTGGCGGAAACGCCCCCTGTATTTTTTCAGCGCCCCCTTGTCCGTCCTCAAAAGCCGGTCTGTAAGCATAAGCAAATCATTGAAATCAAGCGCGTTCGCTTTTTTCATCTCCTCATCGTAGGCGTGAATAAGTTCCAGTTTCATACCGGCATTTTTTTCATTCGGCTCAAACGATTGCGGAGTCGGCGGAAAATCGCCGTCCCTTTTGAACCGCTCAATAAGAAACCGGAGCGTCCCCGCAAGCCCGTTCTCATCGCTCAACTGTCGGGCGGCAAGGCATCTTTTGATGACACCCATCTGATCCCCCGTATCGTAAATAACAAAACCGCTCCCGTACCCCTCCCCTAATTTCTCAATGTCGGCGCGCAGTATGCGGGCGCAAATGGAATGAAAAGTGCCGAGCCATATTCCGCCAATTCCGCCGGGCAAAACCGCCTCCACCCTCTCCCTCATCTCGCGGGCGGCTTTGTTTGTGAAAGTAACGGCGAGTATGTCTTCCGGCGGCGTTCCCGTCTCCAGCACCAGAAAAGCTATGCGTGTCGTAAGGACGCGGGTCTTTCCCGAACCCGCCCCCGCAAAAACAAGGGTATGCCCGCCCGTGTTGCAAACCGCTTCAATCTGCCGGGGATTGAGACCGGAGAGCAGAGTCTTTTCAATCTTTGTCGCCAACGGCGGGTGTTTCCTCGTGGGCAAAGTGTATGCCGCATTCCTTGTCGGAGCCGGTTTCCCACCACCACCTTCCGGAGCGCGGGTCGTCTCCGGGAGCTACCGCACGCGTGCACGGGGCGCAGCCGATTGACGGGTATCCGCGGTCGTGAAGCGCGTTGTAGGGAACGCCGTTTGATTTCACATAGTCCCAGACGCGCTCTTCCGTCCAGTCCACAATGGGGTTTATCTTCAAAATTCCGCCGTGAACAGTGTCTGATTCAAACTTTTTCGCGTCCGCCCTCCGCCGGGTCTGCTCACTGCGCAGAGAGGTCATCCAGCCGTCCATCCCCTCAAGGTATCTGCCGAGCGGCCTGACCTTTCTCACCTCGCAGCAAAGCCGCCTGTTCTCCGCGCCCCTGTAAAACAGATTGACCCCGCGCTCCGAAACCATTTCCCCCACCTCGGCGGAGTCGGGAAAAACCACCTCCACGCGCGCGCCGTATTTCTCTCTGACGCGCTCCGCCATCTCGTAGGTCTCCGGATTGAGGCGGCCCGTGTCAAGCGTGAAGATTCGCGCGCGGGGGTCCGCTTTCATAAGAATGTCTATCAGGACGGAGCCCTGAACCTGAAAACTGGTGGCGAGCGCGACCTTCGGGTGGAGTTTCTCAATCGCCCACGACACAATCTCTTCGGGGCTCTTGTCCGAGAAACGCCTGTTCAATTCATCAATCTGCCGGGGGGTGAACCTCATATCCTGCCCTATTTTAGCACAAACATCGCCGCAATGTATCCGATTGCCACCGTTGCGGCGGGCACGGCAAGCCAGAAAAACGCTATCCTGAGCACATGGCGGTTTCTTGCCGTTTTCCCAAACCCATGCTGGGCGCATGAGAAGCCCACAATGCCGGCGGTAACTATCTCGGTGATGGAAACCGGTATTCCCGCAAGAGACGCCGTAACAATTATCACCGCCGCGACCGCCTCAACCGTTATCGCCCTTATGAGGCATATCTCGGTTATCTCCTTGCCCACGGTCTCAAGAACCCGGCCTCCTAAAACAAGAGCCCCCACAGCCATGGCCACGCCCGCAAACAGCACCCCCGATGACGAGTCCATCACGCCCAGCCCCACAACGGGCCCCACGGCGTTTGCGGAGTTGTTCGCGCCCGCGGAAAACGCGAGAAAAGTTCCCGAAACCGTTATGCACCACTTGAGAACGCGGCTTACGCCCTCTTCGGAGAAGTTTTCAACAAGATGGTTCAAAATCCTGTAATAAAGAAATTTGCCGACAAGAAAGCCCGCCGCCCACGACACTACGGGACCCGCCACCCACCAGCCCACTATCTCGTAAAAACGCGCGTGATTGAGCGAGCCGAGGTAAAGGCCGATGCCCGCGATTGAGCAGACAATGGCGTGAGTTGTGGCGACCGGAACTCTTGAGGCGTTCGCCCATGAGACAAAGGCAAGCGCGATAACCAGAACCACAACCGTAAGCGCGGCGCGGGATGAAAACACGGCTTGCGGCACTATGCCTTTGCCCATTGTTTCAACCACGGGGCCGCCCGCAAACAGCGCGCCCAGAATCGCGAAAACCGCTATCAGGCCGACCGCCTGTCTCTTTGTCCGCGCGCCCGCCCCGTAAGAGGATGCCATGGCCGCGGCGGAGTTGTTCGCCCCGATGTTCAGGGCAAGCAATCCCGACAGACCGACAGCCGCAATAAAAACGGTTTCCATATCAAACTCTCAAAACGGCAAACAAAAACCCGGCGAATCCCCTGACGGGGAATCCGATTCCAAACGCCTGTCCTCCAAATCTCCCCGTCAAAAACGGAGCGGAAAACCGCGTTCAAATCACATACAGCAGGAACAAGGCGCACAACCGCAGAGGCGCGCGCCGAAAGAAACAGAGCAGATGTCAAAATTACGGGACATGTTTGCCACTCTTAAGGCGAGAGGATACCGAAAAAGCGGGGGAAGTCAACCGGGAGAACGGAAAGGCTGTCGCCGCAGTAGAGAAGGTTGCCCGTAACAAATCCCCTACCCCGAAAGCAAGTCTTTCTCCTCAAATATGCTGAAGAAATCTATGCCCTCATCGGCAAACGGGTTTGCCGTCTTTGCCCTGCTGACAACAGCCGCAACCTTTGACACCTCGGCCCCCGCCGCGCGGACGGCCTCAATGGCGCGCCTCGCCGAGCCGCCCGTGGTAACCACATCCTCAACCATCATGGCAATGTCGCCCTCCGCAAGGCCGCCCTCAATCAACCGGCGGGTCCCGTGCCCCTTTTCGCTCTTGCGGACAATGAAGCCGCGCGGGTCGGAGTCTTCACACAGCGCGAGCATCGCGCCGACAATGGGGTCTGCGCCGAGGGTGGGGCCCCCTATCGCGCTTGCCAGCGGGGTTTTTGAAAACTCGGCAAGAAAGATTTCCGCGCAAAGCCGCGCCCCTTCGGGGTCAAGAGTGGTTTTTCTCGCGTCTATGTAAAGCGCGCTCTTCTCGCCCGAGGACAGTGTAAACTCCCCGAACTCAACCGAGCGCTCAAGCAGGATGGAACGCAATCTGTCTCTTTGAATTTTCAGGCTCACGGGCTCATTCGGAAACTACACGGCTTCACCCCTTTGTTCAATCCGTTATCCTGCTTGGACGGATGAAACACACAAGCACGGCGCTGGGAGCCGCTGCGGCGGCGGCGCTTTTTATTGTCGCGGGGTTTTCGGAAAGTTTTTCGGCCTATCCCGAACAGACCGCGGATATGCCCATAGGGAAACTCACGGCGCTTCTTTGCGCCTCGGCGGTTTTTTACTTCGGGGCGGTGAGGAGCGCGGCGCCCCGCCTCGCGGTCGTCTTTGCAATAGGGCTTGCGATGAGAGTTGCGGGCTTTCTGTCTCATCCGGTTCTTGAAGACGACTACTTCAGATACCTGTGGGACGGCGCGGTAACGGCGCGGGGAATGAACCCTTATCTTGCCGCGCCCGCAGAAGCGGCGGCGGGCGCGCTGAAAACTCTGGCGGCGCAGTCCGGCGGAGTGGCGGAGCGCATAAACCACCCCCACCTGACAACCATTTATCCGCCCGCCGCCCAAATGTTTTTTGCCCTGTCGCATATTGTGTCCGAGTGGAGCGTTTTTGCGTGGCGGTCTGTTCTTCTCTTAGCGGACATCGCCGCATTTTTTATTCTGACCCGGCTCGCGCGCGGCGGAGCGGGCGCGGTGATTTACTGGTGGAATCCGCTTGCGGTGTTCACAATTTTCTTCTCGTGCCACATGGAGGCGCTCATCAGCCCGTTCGTTCTGGGCGCGCTCTGGGCGGCAGAAAAAAGGCGCGGATCTCTGTGCGCCGCCCTGCTCGCGGTTTCGGTATCGGTAAAGGTGTGGACGGCTGTTTTAATCGCGCCGCTTTTGCGCACGGCGCGGGAGAGGGCAAAAATGTCCGCGCTGTTTTTGCTTGCGTCCGCCGCGCTGACTTTTCCGCTTCTCGCCTCCCTTGAGGAACATAACTCCGGGCTTGCCGCCTATGCGGCGGGGTGGGAGAACAACAGTTCTGTTTTCGCAATAGTCCTGATGTTGTGCGAGGGCGCGCTTGAGGCGGCGGGAATTCATCCGGGGCACGGGCAGGTTGCGGCGCGGGTTGTAACCGCGCTTGCGGTCGCGGCGGGAACGGGCTATGCGTTTTTCTCAAAAAAACGGGACGCCGCCGGGGGTTGCCTGTTTGTGTCCGCCCTTGTTTTCCTTGTCATTCCCGCGCAGTTTCCCTGGTATTACTGCTGGGTGATTCCGTTTCTGGCTTTGAGAAAAGGCGGGCCGCTGTGGTCTCTGATGCTGCCGACGGCGTTGCTGCCGCTTTACTACCTGAAATACGGACCCGCGGCGGAGGGGGTTTTATCCGGCGCGCTGGTCTGGATACAGTTTGTTCCGGTGTGGGCAATGCTCGCGTTTGAGCGTCTCACGGCAAAAAGATGAGTTTTGAAAAAGACATATCCGCCATTCTCCCCGCCGTTGCCCGGGCGGTTGAGCTTGCGCGGCGGGCTCAGAAAAGCGGGCTTGCGGAGAAAACCACAAAGAGCGACGGAACAGCCGTAACCGCCGCGGACTATGCGGCGCAGTTTATTCTGACAAAGGCGATTGAGGAACATTTTCCGGGAGATGCGGTTGTCGCCGAGGAGACGGCCGAAAACACGGGAGCGGCGGACGCGGCGCTGAAACTGCTTGGAAACACGGGCAGGGACGATTTTGTTGAGACACTCGGACGGGGCGGCGGCGGGGGCGGCGGGAGGTTCTGGACGGTTGACCCCATTGACGGAACGGCGGGCTTTGTTGACGGCGCGCACTTCTGCGTGGCGGTCGCCCTGATAGTGGAAGGCGAGGCGGCGGCGGGGGCGCTCGGCTGCCCCGGACTCGGCTTCATAATGTCCGCCGCGAGGGGCGGCGGGGTCAGAAAAAAACCGGTCGCCGGAGAAAAGACGGACCTTCTGATAAAACAGGGCGGGAGCGGCAGGGGGCCGGTTTTGTGCGAAAGCGCGCGCGCAAGAGAGCAGGCATACGCCGACACGGGAGAAATCATGCGGCGCGCCGGAGGGCGGGGGCGCTCGGTCAGAATGGACGGGCAGGGCAAATACGCGCTCATCGCGGAGGGGCGCGCCGATGTTTACATAAGAGTTCCCAACCGGCGGAGGAGGGAAAGCGTCTGGGACCACGCGGCGGGAACGGCCATTGCCGAAGCGGCGGGGGCAAGGGTGGCAGACTTTGACGGGGACGCGCTTGATTTCGGCGCGGGGCGGACGCTTCCGAAAAACAGGGGAATAGTCGCCGCGAGAGGCGGAGTTTTTGAAAAAGTTCTGCGCGCCATAAAAGACGCCGGACTGTAAAAAAGAGCGCACGGCGCGCTTGTGTGTGTTATTATCATTCCTCATTCAAACAACCGGAGGGCTGACCAATGGCCGCAAGGAAACCCAAAACATCAAAACTGACAAAACGCCACGAGGAGGCGCTCAAATACCCGCTGTTTGATTCCATATTCAACCGCCGCTCGCGCAGATTCGGGCTCGGAATGGAATTGCCGGAAACAAGCACACTGGGGTTCAAATCGCCCCACAAGCCCGTGCCGCTGGACGAGGTTGACGAGGCGCTTCTTGTCTGGTCGGGAACGGGGCTGACCGGGCTCTGCCTTGCCGACCTGCCGCCCGAAAACGGAATAGACCTTCTGTGCCAGTGGACGGGAAGAACATGGCCGTCCGCCTGCAACAACCACGGCACGGAGTTGTTTTTCACAAATGACAAGGGCCTCTACCATGTTGATGTAAAGCACATGCTTCCCGAACCCGGAGAGTTGGACATGTTTTTCAAGATGGGAAGACAGAAACGGATAGACCGCCTTCTGGAACTCTACAGGGGCAGCCTCGTGAGACTTGAGAAAAAAAGAGCCGACCTGCCGGACAAGATGCCGGGGCTGTTTGACTTCAATCAGTGGAACACCAACAAACCCGGAACCACGGTTTTCATTCCGGTTACGGACGTAACCGAGGAGTATCTGAACCTGCTTCTTCTTTACTGCAGTAGCAGTTACGGCTTCTCCATAACGGATGACCTGACGGGCAAGCCCGCCGGTCTGGACAAGTGGATAAAGAAGGGGCGCATAAAGGGCGAGGTGAAACTGTCTCTGTTTGACCTTGAGGTGAGGATACTCACGGGGCTCAATGTTGAGCAGGCGTTCATCTGCCAGAACATGAGCCTTGTGCTGCAGGCATTGGGACTCGCCGGGTGGACTTTTACCGGACTTGTGCCGAGGTTCGCGCTGGGCGCCGTGCCCGACATGTTCAAGGGTCTCGGTTTCAGGTTCGTGCAGCCCAAACTGGGCTCCATCAATCCGCCCAACACCATACCGGTCGGACGGGACGGGGTGTTTGAAGGATACTGCCCGCCCTACTACAAAAACATGGACGCGGCCATTGACGCATTTCTGGAGCACAAGGAATCGGCGTGGCAGAGCGACAAGCCCTTTCCCTACACCGAGCCGGACAAGCACCTTATGCAGGCGCCGCAGCCCACGGAAACCACAATTCAAATCGTGCGCGACGTGGCAAATTACATATACGACCGCTACGGGCGTTTCCCCGCGTTTGTTGACCCGATGTATATGCGGCTTGTGTTTCAGGCAATGCACATAGACACCGGTTTCTACGACAAATACTACCCCAAGGGCTCATACACGGACGTGCACAAACAGACTTTCATGCAGAACATCAAAGCAAAGAAATAGCCTTTGAGGAGTTCGCCAAAAAGTTTACGGCTCTCAAAGCCCGTAGGTGAGTTTGTCCAAAGCGGCATCCACTTGGAAAATTTGGAGATAGTGAAGCGATGAACATTAAGAGCAAGACAATTGTAAAGCGTCTTGCTCTTTTAGTGTTGGCTTGCGCCCTTGTGTTTGCCCCGATGCGGGCAGACGCTTGGAGTGTCAATGTGGGCACGGTAACACTCTCGCAGGATAAGTTGCTTGCCTTGCTTGGCAAAGCAACCGAGTCCACCGCCACCAAATTTGACAAGGTAATGGACTCGGAATATCTCCTAACCCATATCGGTGGGAGCAACCATCGCCTCTTTGATGGCGGACACACACTCGGCGGCGCATGGAACAAGATAGACGCAATGTGCGCGGGCAAGTGCTCTTTGGCGGAGCAAATGAAGGGCTACACGGGCGGGTTGTGGAAAGATGTAACAACCCCGAAGGGCTTACCCTTTGCAAACCTGTCTCCCGAAAGTTACAACAAACTGGCAGATAACCTGTCAAAAATGCTTGGGGTCAAAAGGCAGTGGGTCTATGACGCACTCTCTTATGACGCGCTGGAGGTTGTTGCGGCGGGGCTTTCAGCATTCGCCGTGATTTACCATCTGGACAATAATGACCTACAGAAAGCGTCCCAAATACTCGGTGGAATGGCAATAACCAGTATCGTGTCGGCAAACCCGCTTATGGGACTTGTGGTTATCGGGAGCGTTGCCTATATGGTGAAGACTGGAAAGAAAGTTGACAAGGGAAAGTGGCTCAAGGGCGCAGGGTTGAGTGGCGCGGCCTTTGCCGGTTTCGCTTTGTTGTCCGCGCCGCTCTTGTTGGAAATTGGAGTAGTAATGGCAGTAGTTATCCTGCTGGACAAATACACTACTGCGGACAATCTTGCTCTGGTCAAAAACTACACATTGAGCAAAATTAAGGAGGCGGAGGTTAGATGACGACCGAGGAAGTTAAGGAAGAACTCCGAGAAATAAAAGCCGGACTGTCGGAATTTGACAAACACAAAGTCGCTCGCGGGCTTGTTGTATGGGGCGTGGAAATCTGGCTCGTTACCTACTCCACACTAACGAGTGTGTTGGTAAATCTCCAGAGTAGAGGAAACCATTTTCAGAACAAATCACTCCTGCAAATCCGACAGGAATTGATTGTGCGCCTGTCCGAGGAGAGAAAAGTTCGCTCACAAACAAGGCGCATTTTAGACGCACGTCTGATAAGGTTATCTAGTGAAACAATGCCAAAAGAGCAGTGGATGAAAGAATATGAGGATTACCAGAGGGATATTACGCGATATGAACAAGAGCAGCACAATAAAACCATAGCCTTTTGGGTGATTTTGTCGTTTGTGGTCGGGGTAATGGCACTATGACTCACAAGTGTTCACGGCACGGGTTTCAAGGCATACAAAGACAAATTGCCGTTGCTTTTCAGCAAAGTGGAAGATATAAGATAATTCAAGCGGAAGAGCAACTAAATGTATATAACACTCCCCAAGACAAGAGTAGCCCGGCAAATGTCAAAGGAATGCAGGACAACACCATGACAAAAGAGTTCATAGTGGTGATGAGAAAGCAATGAAGATCGCCATCATCGGAAACGGCATAACGGGCGTTTCGGCGGCGCTGAGGATAAGAGAACTCAAACCCGACTGGGACATTGTTATAATTTCCGGCGAGTCCGACTTTCACTACTCCCGCCCCGCCCTGATGTATATCTACATGGGGCACATGAGTTACCGGGACACCAAGCCCTACGAAGACCGCTTCTGGCGCGAGAAACGCATAGAGACCCTTCGCGGCTGGGTAACGGAGATTGACGCAAAAAACAGCCGCCTCCTTATGCACAAAAAAGACCCCGTGAGTTACGACAAACTGCTGCTCGCCGTGGGAAGCAAACCCAACAAATTCGGGTGGCCCGGACAGGAACTGAAAGGCGTTCAGGGCCTTTACGACCTTATGGACTTGCGCGAACTGTATGAGAACTCAAAGGGTCTCAGGCGCGCCGTTATAACCGGCGGCGGGCTCATAGGGATTGAACTCGCCGAGATGCTTCACAGCCGGGGCGTCCATGTAACCTTCCTTGTGCGGGAGCGGTCATACTGGAATCGCGTTCTGCCGACCGAGGAATCCGCCATGGTTAACAGGGTCATAGAGAAGGAGGGCATAGAGTTGCAACTTGAAACCGAACTCTCGGAGATAATTGATGACGGAAACGGAAGAGTGGGCGGCGTTGAAACCAAAGACGGCCGCAGGATTGAGTGCGGATTTGTGGGACTGACGGCGGGCGTGAGCCCCAATGTGGCGCTCGCCGCCCCGGCGGGGGTTGAAACGGGCAGGGGAATCCTTGTTGACCGGGGATTCAAAACGGGCGTGGAAAACATTTATTCCGCGGGCGACTGCGCGGAGATCATAACCGGCGGGGAGAGAAACCTGCTTCAGCAGGTCTGGTATACCGGCAAAGCGCAAGGCGGAGCCGCCGGTGAGGCGATGTGCGGCGTTCCCACCGTTTACGAGCCTGCGGAGTGGTTTAATTCGGCAAAGTTTCTTGACCTTGAGTATCAGACCTACGGGCGCGTGAACATGGACGTTGAGGGGGAGAAAAACCTCTACTGGGAAAGGCCGGACGGGCTCGCCGCGCTCAGGATAGTCCACACGGATTCGGCGGTTATAGGGGTCAACGTGATGGGGCTGCGCTACCGCCACGAGGTGTGCGGGCGGTGGATTGAAGAAAAACGCCCGCTTGACTATGTGCTGGACAGGCTGGGCGAGGCGAACTTTGACCCCGAATTTTATGCGACCTATGAAAAGGAGATATCGGGGGCTTTCAGGGAGCAGGCAAAGTGATTGACGCAAAAACCCTTTCTTACGACTACGATGAAGAGGCGCTGGGCTTTGAAGAGCCGCCGGTGGCGGACGACACCGGCCCGACCGCATTGGAAAAGGTGTGCCTTGCGCTTGCGGGCGCGGGCGCGCTGGGGTTTCTGGTTCAGGTTTTCGGCGTCGGTCCCGCCGCCGGATGGGTCGGAACGTGGACGGGGCTTATTGCCGGATTTGCGCTTCCGTGCGCGGCGGCGGCCGTTTACTTCATCCTTTCATACAAAGACACAACGCCCGGCATTAAGAACAACGGCGCGTATTTCAGCGGATTGATGTCGCGCGGGGGGCTCGGCTGGCTCGCGGGGATTGTGATGACCGGTTTTTACATCCTGCTTTACTGGTTTCCCGCAACACTTGAGGGCGCGATACGGATGACGGACCCGCTTGCGCTCGCCCTGTCGGGAAGCGCGGCAAACCAGTGGTTTCTTTACGGGTTTCTCTACACTCTTGCGGTCTGCACATTCGGCGTGAGGATGATAATGCGCTACCGCCACAACCGCTACCAGCAGATACGCACCGTGTCCGTAATGTTTTTTCAACTCGGCTTTGCGTTTCTAATCCCGCACATACTGAGGATGCTCAACCAGCCGGAGTTTTACTTCAGTTACTTCTGGCCTCTGAAATATGACTACCTGTTTCCGGGAACGGTTTCATACATAGTGAACAGCCCCGGCGGGCTCGGCGTTTTCTTTATCTTCTGGGGGGCGGTGATGACCTTTGTGGCGACGCCGCTGCTGACCTACAAGTTCGGCAAGCGGTGGTATTGCTCGTGGGTGTGCGGGTGCGGCGGACTTGCCGAAACCATGGGCGACCCGTGGCGGCAGTTGTCCGACAAATCCACAAAGGCGTGGAAGATAGAGAGGTGGATGGTTCATTTGGTTCTTGTGTTTGTAACCGTCACAACGTTGCTGCTGTGGGCAAACTCCGCCACGGGCGGCTGGGTTTTCGGCGGCATATCCCATACATTTTCCCGGTGGTACGGATTTTTCATCGGCGCGGTTTTTTCGGGTGTCATCGGGGTGGGGTTTTACCCGATAATGGGAACAAGGGTGTGGTGCCGGTTCGGCTGCCCGATGGCGGCGATTCTGGGAATCTTCCAGAGGTTTCTTTCAAAGTTCAGAATCACGACCAACGGCGGGCAGTGCATGTCGTGCGGAAACTGCTCAACCTACTGCGAGATGGGCATAGATGTGCGCGCCTACGCGCAGAAGGGTGAAAACATCATCCGCGCCTCGTGCGTGGGCTGCGGCGTCTGCGCGGCGGTCTGCCCCAGAGGCGTGCTGAAACTTGAAAACGGCGCGACCTTCGCTGACAGATACAAGGGAGCGGAAAACCCGTTTGGCGCGCTTATTGAGGCGGTCAAAAGAGACAACACCAGCGGGATTTTTGAGAGGCCGACAAAGGCGGAAGCCGTTCGGTTTGTGAAGGGAATGAGGGATATGAGGGTTAGGGGTTAAGGAAAGATTATCTGATACTCTCAAACATTTCGGTTCAGCGAGGTAAATTTGGTAAGACTGTGTATTGACTGCGGGCGACTTATCAGAAGTTCGTACATACGGTGTTTCAGATGTCACCAGAGAAGAAAGCGGAGTGGCTGGCACGACCCCGAAGATTTGCCAGAACTTGAAGAGGAAGATGCCCGGTTCGGCAGATCCAAATTTTACGTCTATGTTCTCGACACCGAATACGGATATTACATTGGTCACAGCGGAAACATAGAAGCGAGAATAAATGCACATTTTGCTGATGAAGTTCCGTCAACAGCAGGCGGAAACCCAGAAATGTTATGGAGGTCCCGCCCCTTCAAAAAACGCGCTGATGCAACGCGTTTTGAAGCGGCGCTCAAGTCTTGGCGCGATAACCGCAAAGACAAATTTCACGAATACACGGGGCTTCCCCCAGTGCCATTTTCCAATCCTCAGCAACATTACAGTCAGGGGATAACGTGGAAAATAACAGTCTTGATAGTACTAGCAATTATGGCAATTCTCGCAATAGTGGCATAATAAGACATTAATCTGACCTGAAGATTCTGATATATTTCCCTCCCGTGCCTTCCGTTGAAATAGTCCTTCCCGGCTCCGCGCCCGGCAGTTTTCACTACTCCGTTCCGAAGCGGCTTGAGAAAAGCGCGGGTGTCGGCAAGCGGGTGATGGCTCCGCTCGGCAACCGGCGGACTATCGGCTTTATCATCGGCTCTCCCCCTCCGCCCGAAGGGTTGCGCCTGCGGGACATCATTGACGTGATTGATGACGAGCCGCTCTTTGACGAAAAACGGCTTGAATTCTTCAAGTGGATTTCCAACTACTATGTCTGCCCTCTGGGCGCGGTCATAAAGGCGGCGCACCCCTCCGGCCTCGGAAGCATGAGGGTAAAAAGAAAGGCGTCTCTGACCGCGGACGGCAGGGACGCCCTTGAAAAAGGGCGCGCCGCCGGGGCGGACAGCGCAATATTACGGGCTCTCGCCACAGGCGAGATGACGCTTGAAAAACTGTTTGAAGTGGTGGAGGACGGCGGGTTTTCCAGAGTTTACGGGCTGGAACGCAGGGGCCTTGTGGAGATTGAATATGAAGTGAAGCGCGGGGCGGCGGTCCGCTATGAAACCGTTTACTCCGCGCCCGGGGGCGCGAGCGAACGGAGCGAGATATCAACCATGCCCGCCAAGCGCGAGGTCGTGCGGTTTATTGAGGAGCGCGAAAAGGCGGCGCGCTCCGAAATAAGAGAGATGCTCGGAAATTCGGGCGTCTCGCACCTGAAGTGGCTTGAAGAAAAAGGCATCGTCAAAACCGAACAAAAGGAGATAATCCGGGACCCGTTTGCGGAAATAAAACCGGACGGCAAACCCGCCCCGCGCATGACCGCCGACCAGAAAAGGGCGTTTGATGAAATTACAAAAGCGGCGGACGGCGGGCGGTTTGCGCCGTTTCTGCTTCACGGCGTTACGGGCAGCGGGAAAACCGAGGTTTACCTGAGAGCCATTGAGGATGCGGGGAAAAGGGGCGTGCAGTCGCTCGTGATGGTGCCGGAGATATCGCTCACACCGCAACTTGTTACAAGGTTCAGAAGCAGATTCGGAGACGCGGTTACCGTTATGCACAGCCTGTTGAGCGAAGGCGAAAGGTTTGACTCGTGGCGGCGCATACGGGACGGCAGGGCGCAAATTGTTATCGGCGCAAGGTCCGCCGTGTTCGCGCCGTTCTCAAACCTCGGCCTCATAGTGGTTGACGAGGAGCATGAGAAAAGCTACAAGCAGGAAGACAAACAGCCGTGCTACAACGCGCGCGACCTTGCCCTTGTGCTCGGCCGGACGATGCGGTGTCCCGTGATTCTGGGCTCCGCCACTCCCTCGGTTGAAACCTACCACAACGCAAAAGCGGGCAGGTTCGGCTACATATCAATGCCGCTGAGGGTTGAGGGGAGCATGCTTCCCGAAGTTGAGGTTGTCCGTCAGGGCAAAACCGTTTTCTCCGCCCGGATGAAAGAGGCGTTGATTGAAAACCGCAAAAACGGCGGCAAGGCGATTGTCTTTCTGAACCGGCGCGGTTTTTCCACAACGCTTGTGTGCGACGGGTGCGACACCGTGGTCTCATGCCCGAATTGCAGCATATCCCTCACCTACCACAAGAAGGGGAACGCGGTGAAGTGCCATTACTGCGGCATTGAGGAGAGGTTTGAAAACCGCTGCGGCCTGTGCGGCGGGGAGATACGGCAGACGGGAACGGGAACTCAGGCGGTTGAAGACGAGGTGAGAAAAATCCTTCCGGGGGCGACCGTGGCGCGGATGGACAGAGACGCCTCGGGCGGCAAGACCGGCTTGCTTGAACTTTACCGAAGGCTGGAAAGAGGAACCATAGATGTGCTTGTGGGAACACAGATGGTGGCCAAGGGACACGACCTGCCGGGCGTAACTTTTGTGGGCGTGGTGTCGGCGGACATGTCTCTGGGCATACCGGACTTCCGCAGCGGAGAGGTTACCTTTCAGACATTGACGCAAGTTGCGGGAAGGGCGGGAAGAGCGGGCTCTCCGGGAAAGGCGCTGATACAAACCGCAAACCCCGGCCACCCGAGCATAAGATATGCGGTCGGTCAGGATGCGGTGGCGTTTCTTGAAGCCGAGATAAAGATGAGGAAAAACAGCGGATGGCCGCCCTTCTCCCGCGTTGCGGCTTTGAGATTTTCGGGAACGGACGAGAAAAACGTCCGGCTCATAACCGGGCACATTCACTCTGTCGCCGTCCGCGCGGCGGCGCGCATGAAGCCCCCCGTAGAAATCGTGGGGCACTCCGAATGCCCCATATACAGAATAAAAAACCGCTTCAGGTGGCATATAATAATGCGCTCTGAAAGCGCCGCAGGTATGGGGGCTCTCATAAGGGCTCTCAAAGAGGAGGCGGAAAAGGCCATGCCGCCAAAAACCCGTTTCGCCGCCGATATTGACCCCGTAAGCTTTCTGTAAGATGGCCCCGATGAACAAAATTGTGCCCGACCCCGACTTCGCGGCGCTCACCGCCGAGAGATTTGAGAAAACGCACGGCGCGGCGGGCGCGGAAGAGAAACGCGCGCTGTTTGAAATCTCGTCTCACAGCCGCTTTCTGGCAAGAGCCGCAATAAGAGACCCCGAAGTGGCGTCGTTTGCGGCGCGGGGCGGAGGGGTGAAAAAAGCCGACATTGAAACCGAACTCGCGCGCGCCACGGACGGCGCGCGTGATACGGACGACTTCTTTGAAATGATGAGGAAGTTCAAATACCGCATGCTCGCGCGCATCATCCGCGAGGACATAGGCGGGGCGGATTTCACTCAAACCATGACGGCGCTGTCAGACCTTGCCGAGGCAATTGTGGAGGCGGCGGTCGGCGTGCTCTCCGGAGAAACCGGCGTCGGCGGCGCGGGAAAGTTTTGCGTTCTCGGAATGGGAAAACTGGCGGGGCGGCAGCTCAACCTGAGTTCGGACATAGACCTTGTGTATGTGTATGAAACGGGGGGCGGGGGCGGCGCGTTTTTCAATCTGGCGGAGCGCCTCACCACCGAGATAAGCCGTGCCACGGAAAACGGCTTTCTCTACAGGGTTGACCTCGGCCTCCGCCCCGGCGGAATCAAGGGGGAAATTGCCGCAACCGCAGACGGCGCGATTGACCACTACCTGAACCGGGGCGAAACGTGGGAGAGGGTCGCCCTTATGAAAGCGCGACCCGTGGCGGGAGACAAGGCGCTCGGGCGCAGGATACTGAAAACGCTTGAGCCGTTCATATACGAAGCGGGCAGAGACTACGGGCTGATTGAAGACATGGCCGAGATGAAGAGAAAACTTTTTGGAATAAGAAAGGAGAGAGACGTCAAACTCGGAGCGGGCGGCATAAGGGAGATTGAGTTTTTCACCCAGACCCTGCAGATACTCAACGGGTCAAACACCGGCATGCGCGACCCGGGCACCCTGCCCGCGCTCAAAAAACTGCTCAGAAGAAAAACCATACCGCGCGAGACGGCGGACGGGCTGGCGGCAAGTTACCTGTTTCTCAGAAAAGTTGAGCACAACATACAGCTTGAGGAGGAGACGCAGACCCATTCTGTTCCGCAAGATCCGGAAAAACTCGCGCGCCTCGCCGCGCGGTGCGGCTTTGAAACGGCGGCGGATTTTGAGGAGGAACTGGAGCGGACGACCGGGGCGGCGCAGGCGATATGCGATGATTTGTTCGGCACACGCCGGAGCGCGCGGCGGGAGGAGATTGAGCCTTGGGAAAAGGACGCGATACGGATAACGGAATTTCTGACAAGCGGCGATGTGGACAAACGGCAGGCCGTGCGGAGTCTTGAGTCTCTGGGCTTCAAAAACCCGGACGATGCGCTGGAAATCATATCAGACCTTCAGTCCCCCCAGGCGGCGGGGGCGGACTTGCGCGCGCGCGGGCTGGTGAGAAACCTTCTCCGCGCGCTGTTCAAGCAGTCGCCGCGTGCCGGAGGGGGAGACTTTGCGCTCTCAAACCTCAAACGCCTTATGGCGCACGAAGAGTGGAAGATGTCTCTCTACCCTCTTATCTCCGCCGCGCCCGAAACTTTGGACACATTCATTAAAATCATCGGCTGCGACAGCCCCGCGGGCTCGTTCCTGATACACAACCCTTATTACATCAGTTCCTCGGCGCTCAAAACCGGCGGCGAACTTTCGTCAAAAAGCGAGATAGTGAAGTTGCTGGCGAAAACCGTGTCGCGCCACGGGTCGGAGGAGGAAAAACTGGAGTCGCTCCGGCACTTCAAACACATAGAGACCCTGAAACTGTGCGTGGCGGAGTTTCAGAAAAAAACCGACTTTGAAAGCATCGGCAAATATCTGTCGCTGCTGGCCGCCGTGCTGGTTGAGACTGCGCTCGCAATGGCGGCGGGCAGGGTCGGCGCCCCGGCGTCCGGGACGTGCGTGCTGGGAATGGGCAAACTGGGAGGCGGGGAGCTGGGCTACTCATCGGACCTGGATATAATACTTCTCCATGAGGGGCCGGAGACCGAGAAATACACACGGCTTGCGCAAAGGCTCATCGCGCTGCTGTCCGTGCCGGACAGGCACGGGCGCCTCTATGAGATAGACACAACGCTCCGGCCGTCCGGAAACGCCGGCACACTGGTAACATCCTTTGACGCCTTCAAAAAATACAACGAGGCCCCCGGCGGGGCGCGCTTGTGGGAGAGGCAGGCGTTGATAAAGGCGTTTCCGTGCGCGGGCGGAAAAAGGCTCGGCGCAAAGGTTATGAGAGAGATTGAGGGATATGTCTACGAAAAGCCGCTTGAGAAAAATTTCCACCGGGAGATAGCACGCATCAGGGAGAGGATGGAAAAGGAACTGGCCCTTGAGGATGGAGAGAGTTTCAATTTCAAAACCGGCGCGGGCGCGATGGTGGATGTTGAGTTTCTTGTTCAGGCAATGCAGTTGAAGCACGGGCGCGGCCGCCCCGAACTCAGGGTTCGCAACACGCTTGAAGCTCTTGACCGCCTGACCGGGGCAAAACTCATCGGCAAACGCGGCGGCAAAACTCTCAGAGACGGTTATGTTTTTCTCGGCACCATAGCAAACCTTCAGGGAATATTCAGGCATAATCACGGAAACAGAATCGGCCCGGAAGATTTTGAGAGGCTCGCGGGCGAGTTTGAACCGGCGGGAGATGCAAAGGGCCTGCGCCGGAAATATGTCTCCACGACGCGGGCGATAAGGAAAATATACGAGGAGTTTTTCAATTGAGCGGAAGTAAAAAAAGATGCGTGGTAATGCTCGCGGACGGAGCGAGGAGTGATGTGTTTGAGCATCTGCTGGAGCGCGGAATGCTGAAAAACATCGCCCGCCACATTGTGGAGCCGGGACGGTTCACAAAAGCGGCGTCGGTCTTTCCGTCAACTACGGGCCCGGCTTATTCCCCTTATCTGATGGGCGTCTTTCCGGGACAGTGCGGCATGCCGGGGATAAGGTGGCTGGACAAGGAACTGTGGGACAATCCTTTCAACATCAGGCGCATCAGGAGTTACGTGTGCTATGAGGCGGCGTTTCTGAACGGGGATTTGGCGGAGTCACCGCCCACATTGTTTGAGATTTTCCCTTCAAGCGCAAGTATTTTCAACGAGATGACGCGCGGGCTTGCCCCGGAGAACAATCTCACGAGGCCCGCGGTTTCCGCCTACTGGAAACTGCGAAGCCATTTTTTTGAAAGAGGCAAATCCATTGACCGTGTGGCGGCGGACAAACTGCTGAGCTGTTTTGAGCGCCCGGAGGAGGACATCCCTGATTTCTGTTTCTCCGTGTTTATGCAGATAGATTCGCTGTCGCACAAACTCCATCCCTTTCACAAAAAGGTGATAGACGCATATTTGGAATTGGACGGGATTGTGGGCGAGGTGGCGGGCAAACTCAGGGAGAAAGGGCTGCTGGAACGGACGCTTGTCGCCATTGTGAGCGACCACGGGCTGACGGCGACGCATACGCACCTTGATCTGGCGGGGCTTCTTGAGGAGCGCGGCTTCAGGCTTCTTCAGTATCCGAACATATTCCGCAACTTCTTCGGCGCGGACTGTTCCGTGATGGTTTCGGGCAACGCCATGGCGCATATTTATTTCAGAGACCCGGACGGGGCGGCGGTCGGTGAGGTGGCGCAAATGCTTGCCGACAGGCGGGAGACGGACATTGTGATGAGCGCGGACGGGGGCGGCGGGGTAACCGTTTTAAGCGAAAGGGGGCGGGCGCGCATAGAGCGGCGCGGAGAGAAAATCATCTATGAGACCAAAGGGGGCGACCCTTTCGGCTTTGAGAATATGCCGGAGGCAATGTCAAAAGACGAGCAACTCTCCCTGACGTTTTCAACCGAATATCCGGACGCGCTTGTTCAGGCGTGCCAAATCTTTGAGTCGTCCCGCGCGGGAGACATAGTGGTGAGCGCCAAGCCCGGTTTTGACCTCCGGGCGCGGTTTGAGTTTCCCGAACACATGGCGTCTCACGGCTCAATGGCTACGGAGCACACGACCGTCCCTGTGGCAATCAACACCCCCGTGTCCGGGCGCGAGGCGCGAACGGTGGACATTTACCCGACCATTCTTGAGTATATGGAAACGCCCGTTCCGCAGACGGCGGAGGGGAAGAGTCTTTTGAAGGGTTGAGGGGCGGGGACGGTATTGCCGCCACCCCCCTTTATTGCCCTTGACTTCCCGGACAGATGGCAATAATGTCTTATCCAGTGAACAGATACAAGTCTGTTGACTACAGGATGAGACATAATGAAATCACAGGCAACAGAAACAATGCCCCGCGCGGCGCGGCGGGCTTTGGCAAAGTTGGGCGGGGATATGGCGGTTGCCCGCAAGAAGCGCCGCATTTCCACCGTCTCAATGGCGGAACGGGCGTTTATCAGCCGGGGCACATTGTATAAGGTGGAACGGGGCGACCCCTCGGTTTCCATGGGAATCTATGCGACCGTGCTGGCAATCCTCGGTCTCGCGGACGGCCTCGGAATGGTGGCTGACCGGCGCGATGACACCCTCGGACTGGATATTGAGGAAGACCGCCTGCCCGCGAAAATCCGGCCGCGCAGGAAAAGGATGCGGGCATGACGGACGGCATAGAGGTTCATACGGACCACACCGGAGAGATACGGCTGGTTGGCCGGTGCCATTATATTGCAAAGCGCGGCAGTCAAAGTTCGGTTTTTGAATATGCGGACGAATGGCTTGACTATCAAAGCGCCTTTTCCCTTGATCCGGCAAATCTCCCGCTGGAAAAGCGACCCTTCCATACATCTTCGGGCAAGTCGGCGTTGCCCGGCGCCTTGCGTGACACGGCGCCTGACCGCTGGGGGCAGCGCCTGATTGAGCGGGCTTTCCGCAAAGCGGGCAAAGAGCGGGCGCTGTCCGAGATTGATTATCTGCTCGGTATCAGCGACCAAACCCGTATCGGAGCCTTGCGCTACAAGCGGGAGGGCGGAGACACCTTTGGCCACGACATCGGCCGCTACCGTGTGCCGCCGCTGATTCAGCTGTCTGCCCTCCTCAATGCCGCCGACGCGGTGCAGACGGACACGGAAACCGCCGAAGATTTGAAACTCCTTCTGAACGAAGGTTCGCCGCTCGGCGGCGCGCGTCCGAAATCCGCCGTTGCGGACAATAACGGCACGCTGGCCATCGCCAAATTCCCGAAACCCGATGATGACCGCAGTATCACCCACGGCGAAGTGCTGGCCATGACGCTGGCCGCCAAAGCCGACATACGTGTCGCTGCGGCGAGGTTGCA
Organism: Candidatus Dadabacteria bacterium; assembly: GCA_026708565.1. Lineage (NCBI taxonomy): Bacteria > Pseudomonadati > Thermodesulfobacteriota > Candidatus Dadabacteria > Candidatus Dadabacteria bacterium. Next base: position 5,509 of record JAPOUR010000023.1, on the reverse strand, counting down.
CAAAGTGGCCGGTCGGGCCGTATCGCTGATTACACGGTTTGACCGTGTCGGCGAAAGGCGCATACCCTTCCTGTCCGCCATGAGTCTTCTGGGCCTTGGTGACGGAGACACCGCAACCTATACTGACATTGCGGAGTGCATACGGATGTATTCAAGCGCGCCGACGGAAGACCTGCATGAGTTGTGGCGGCGCATTGTCTTCAACGTGATGGTCGGCAACCTTGATGACCACTTGCGCAACCACGGCTTTCTCTATGACCGGAACAACAAATGGCGTTTATCACCGGCTTATGACCTGAATCCGGTGCCGCAGACAGAGAAGGCGCGGGAACTGACGACCTGGATATCGGAGGAAGGGCCGGAAGCCGACCTTGAACTTGCCCTCAGGGTCGCGCCGTGTTTCGCGCTGAAGGAGTCCAAGGCGGATGCCGTTATCACGGAAGTGGCCGCCGCCCTGAAAGGCTGGAAAAACACAGCGCGCCGACTCGGCATGAGCGCGGCGGATATTGCCGTTTACGCAACCGCTATTGAGGTTGGCGGGTAGATGGAAAATGCCCGTTCCGCAGACGGCGGAGGGGAAGAGTCTTTTGAAAGGGTGAGGAATGGAGATTATATTATTGCCCAAGAGTTATAGGAAGAAGTTGAATTCAAAATGCCAAATGAAATTGATTTCAAACCCGGACAAATTGTCTTCGTCAAATCAAACCCGTCAATCCGTGGCGCTGTGGTTGCTTCATTGCCCGGAAAACCGGAACGCAGATTCAAGGTTTTTGTGGACGGATCAACTCAAACATTTTACGCATCGCAAATACAGACCGAAGAACAGCCCAAGCAAAGGGAACACACTTTGCCCTGTGATCAATTCCATGCTTATCTTACTGCCCTACAAATCAAGTACCCGGGACTGTCTACCCTCTACTCGCTCAATGCCGCCCGTATTGATTTCATACCATATCAATTCAGACCGGTATTGCGATTTATTCGCTCGGACCGTCCGCGCTTGCTCATTGCCGATGGAGTTGGCGTAGGTAAAACCATTGAAGCCGGACTTATCCTGCGGGAACTTCAGGCTCGGCGTGAGATACGCTCCGTGCTTATTGTCTGTCCACGACCGCTGGTTACCGAGAAAAAATGGCAAAGTGAGATGAAACGCTTTGAAGAGCGTTTTATCCATCTCAATGGCGCAAACTTGAGATACTGCATCAATGAGATGGACCTTAACGGTGTTTGGCCGGAACAACATCAGAAGATTATTGTCCCCTACTCCCTGTTTGACGAATCACTGCTACACGGCTCAAACTCCGAAGGAAAGCGCAAACGAAAAAAAGGTCTGCTGGACCTTGACCCGCCACCGCGTTTTGACCTGATTATTGTTGATGAGGCTCACCATATAAGAAATCAGGATACATTCAGTCACAAGGCCGTGAAGTTTTTCTGCGACTATGCCGAAGCGGTTGTTTTTTTGACGGCAACTCCTATTCAACTCGGAAACAACGATCTTTTTGTTCTCTTGAACACCCTCCGCCCCGACCTCATCATAGATCAGGAGAGTTTTGAACACATGACAGAACCAAACCCGTTTATCAATCAGGCAGTTTCAGTAATGCGGTCTCAAAAACCGGAATGGCAAAGTCTGGCGGTAAAATCTCTTGATCAGGCGGCGGCCACATCTTGGGGGCAGGCTCTACTCAGGCGCAATCCGGATTTTTGTAGAATCCGCTCCGAGCTTCTGGAGAATGAGGTTACACATGAAGAACGAGTGAGGATGATTTCCGACACTGAGGGAATCCACACCCTTGCCGGAATTATCAACAGAACCCGCCGCCGTGACATTGGGAATTTTACAGTCAGAAAGCCCGAGACGGTTGACGTACCGTTTACTCCGGCCCAGCAGAATCTGCACGATGAACTGTTAAGAATTCAGGCTGATATATTCAGCCGGATTCACAATAAGGTTAATGTGAAATTCATGATGTCCACCATCAGGCGGCAGGCGGCCAGTTGCCTCTTTGGTCTTGCCCCCTTTCTTGAAGACATTCTCAACCGCCATGTGGATGAACTGCCTGTGGAAGAAGCGGATAATACAGATATCCCTGATTATGAGACCATTGATTCAATCAAGCCCCAAATTCAGAATCTCCTTAAGGTTGCTCGCTCTCTGGAGTCGGATGACCCCAAATTAGAAGCTCTACGCAAAATAATCCGTGACAAGCAAAGCCTTCCGAACAACAAGGTAATGCTGTTCAGCAGCTTCCGGCATACCTTGAAATACCTCTTCTATCATCTAAAACAAGACGGCTTCCGTGTCGGGTTGATTCACGGGGGAACTCCGGACGAGGATAGAGTTGCCTCTCGCGCCCGCTTTGAAAAACCAAAAGAGGATGAGGACTCTCTTGACTTGTTGTTGTTTTCGGAAATTGGTTGTGAAGGACTTGACTACCAGTTTTGCGATTGCATTGTGAACTATGACCTTCCTTGGAATCCCATGCGGGTTGAGCAACGCATCGGCCGTATTGACAGGAACGGGCAAAAGAGCGAGAGCGTTGTCGTCATAAACTTAATAACTCCGGGAACAGTGGATGCAGATATCTACGAGCGGTGCTTGGTTCGCATCGGTGTCTTCAATAATGCCTTGGGCGGAAGCGAGGAAATACTTGGGGAAATCACCCGTGAGATTAGAAACATCGCGGAAAATTACGAATTGAGCAAAGAGGAACGCACGAAAAAACTTCAGCAGATGACCGACAATAAAATCCGGCTTGTCCGAGAGCAAGAAGATCTGGAGCAAAAACAGGCGGAACTGTTTGGTATTCACCTCCCCCAAGAGCGAATGGATAACGAAATTGCCGATGCAACAAGTTTTTGGCTGTCATCTACCTCACTCCGCAGGATGATAAATCTCTACCTACAGCGAGTGTGTGGCAAGGGTCAGGAGTTTATTCTGGGTGAAAAGCCGCTAAAGACACTACGACTGGCTCAGGAATCCCGTGCCAGTCTTTTAAGAGATTTTCAGCAACTTCCCAGACAAAATACTTCTGTTTATCGTGAATGGGAAAATTGGCTCAAGGGCGGAAGTCAGCATTTAGTCATCACCTTTGAGTCTGAGTGCGCCATGCAACATCCCGAAGCCGCCTTTATCATGCCCCTACACCCACTGGTCAAACAGGCGGCCATGTTCTTTGATACTAAACAATGTGTCATAGCCAATCTGACAGCAACATCTGACGAGATACCCTCAGGGCGTTACGAATTCGCTATTTACTCGTGGCACTTTCACGGCATCAGGGATGACTTGGTGCTTAAACTCATCACTTCAAACACCGCAGTAACAGAACATCTTAGCCTCCTCTTGGAAAATGCCACGGATTCTCCAGACCCAATTCCGGACGGGTTTGAAGATTCAGATTGGGATGACTTGGAATCTCATCACTACGAATTATGGAGCATTGCCAGAGACAGGCATCGGCAAAAGACTCAGGAATTAATTGAGTATCGGAGGGAGAGTCTGTCCACCAGTCACCGAGCGCGGGTTGCTCTTTTGGAAGAACAACTCTGCCAAGCAACCAACGAAAAGATTCAAAAAATGCGTAGGTCTCAAGTCACCGCTGCGGATGAGGACTACACAAGACGAATTCGAGAATTGGACACCGCCTCAGAGAAAGCAGATATAGTTGCTGGTCTGGTTGCATATGGAGTAATTCAGGTTTCAGGAAGAAATGCAAATGCCTATTGATTACGAAAAGATACGTGAGGAGAATATCCGTAAGTATGGTGAAGAGACATCCCGCTACATGTCCTCTTTTTCAGATCGAATGTATACAGATCAAACACACTTTGTTTTTGAGATTCTCCAGAACGCAGAGGATGTGAGTGCCACTCGCATACAGTTCGACCTTTTTGATGACAGGGTGGAGGTGGCTCATAACGGACGCCCTTTCAATGAGCAAGATGTAATTGGAATATGTGGTATCGGGGAAGGAACCAAAACTGAAAATCTGACACAGATCGGTCAATTCGGGATTGGATTTAAGTCCGTTTACGCATACACAGCAACTCCGGAAATCCACTCTGATGGTGAAAGTTTCAAAATAGAACACTATGTGCGTCCTTACTCAATTCCTTCCAAAGAGGCAGGTAACTCATGGACTACGCTTTTTGTATTCCCATTCAATGCGAAGGAAATAGAACCGAAAAAAGCATGCAAGGAAATAAGTAACTGCCTCCGCAACATGAGAGCCAGAACACTATTGTTTCTCCGAAAAATCAACAAAATTGAGTACAAACTGACCAACTCAATAGGCGGGACTTATCAGCGCGAGGAAGAGAAGGAGAAGCGGAAACCTGCGAGACAAGTTCGTGTTATCGGTAAACACAATGAAGAGAATGAGGATGAAAACTGGCTCATTTTTGAACGCACGGTAACTGTTCCAGAAAAACCGGAGACTGTGCGCGTTGAAGTCGGCTTCCGATTGGAGAATAAAGACAAAACAGGCAATGAGTTTATTACTGAGAATAAAGATTCGGCATTGGTGGTTTATTTCCCCACAGAGAAAGAGACAAGGTTCGGGTTTCTCCTCCAAGGTCCTTACAGGACAACACGGGCGCGTGACAATATCCCAAAAGATGATGAATGGAACAAAACTTTGATACAAGAAACCGCTGGGCTCATCAGGGACACCTTGCCTCAAATAAGGGATCTTGGCTTGCTTTCGGTGTCTTTTCTTGAGACGCTTCCGATAAGAACCGATGATTTTCCAGATGGTAATATGTTTTACCCAATTGTTGAGTCGGTCCGAAACGTATTAATAGAAGAAGAGCTCCTCCCGGCAGATGATGGTTCATTCATTTCTGCCAAGAATGCCAAACTGGCTCGTGGTGCCGACCTCATCAATCTATTGAGCCAGACACAGATGTGCCAGTTATTTGAGTCCTCATCAGCAATTAAATGGCTTACCAGAGAAATAACTCAGGATAAAGCGCACGATCTGCATTCCTATTTGACTAGTGAACTTGATGTAGAGGAAGTAACAGCGAGGCGTTTCGCCGAAAAACTTGATGACTCTTTTTTATGTGATCAACCAGACAAATGGTTTATCAATTTGTATCAATATCTATCTGGACAAGAGGCACTTTGGAGAGCACCTATCGGTATCCTAAGATCAAAACCTATACTTCGTTTAGAAGACGGTAGCCAAGCAGTTCCCTTTAAGTCGGAGGATGGAACAACTCCTAACGCCTTCTTACCAATACCTGAAGAAACTGACTTTCCTGTCATTCAGCGCTCCATTGCTACCGATGAACAATCCCGAGAGTTTCTTCAACGACTGGGGCTTTCAAAACCTAATGTTTTTGACTATATCGTGGAAAGGGTTTTACCCAAATACAGCAAGACGGACGAAATACCAGTCTCTGTCTCGGAACACCAGACGGATATAGACAGGATTATTCGCGCTATGGAATCAGACTCTGAATCAGGTAAAAGAAGAATCAGGCAAAAAGCAAATGAAAC
>JAPOUR010000022.1 GCA_026708565.1 Candidatus Dadabacteria bacterium | reverse complement strand
CCCTTTTTGTCAATCGTGCGAAGCGCGCGGGCGGAGAGTTTTATCCTCACAAACCTGCCCAGTTCGGGAACGAAAATTCTTTTGTTCTGAAGGTTGGGTATCTGACGCCTTCTGGTCTTGTTGTTCGCGTGCGAAACGTTGTTTCCCGAAAGCGGCCCCTTGCCCGTTATTGCACATCTGCGCGCCATTACTTGGTCTCCTTGTAGAGAACATGTTTTCTCACCACCGGGTCAAACTTCCTGATTTCAAGCCGGTCTTCGGTGTTCACCTTGTTTTTCTCGGTGTAGTAAATGTGGTGGCTCTCGGTGCTTTTTATCTTCACCATGAGTCTGTTTCCCTGTTTTCCCATCGTCTCACCCTTTCCCTTTCGGGAAGCGGCAATATAACAACAAAGCGGAAAAATTTCAACAAACCCGTTAACATAAGTTCCGTTATGCGCGTGTTTCCTGCTCTCATTGCCGCAGTGTGCCTGTTCGCCCCGGCGGTGTCCGCCTCGGCGGCGGCGGACACGGCGCAGTTTGCCGACTACTGGTATTCCGGCAAGGCGGAGATAACAAGTTACCGGCTCAGTCAGGCGCGCTACGGTCACAGCCACCCCGGATACGCCGTTCTCATCTTTGTTACCGAAGACCTTTCGCGCTCAAAGCAGGTCAAACTTGATGACCCGTCCCGCGCCGGAAGGGATGCCGTCAAGGTTCTCAAACTCAACCACATCAAAAAGTTCAACACGGGAATCTACAGGTATTCAACCATGTCATCGGTTTTCTCCCCCGTTGACGGGTCGGGCCCGCTCAAGGTTACGCTTTCGTCTCAGGAGTGGTGCGGGCATGTGTTTATGCAGCTCAATCGTGACGGAAGGCGCTACAAGGCGGAATCCTTCTCATACTTTGAAAGCGAGGGAGACCGCAGTTTCAGTTTGCCGGATGTGTTTCTTGAGGACGAGATATGGACGCGCGCGCGGCTTGACCCCGGCTCCCTGCCGACCGGCAGGATAAGGATAGTGCCGGGCCTTCTGATAACCCGCCTTCTTCACAACGAACCGGCTCCCGAACCGGCGGACGCTTCGGTTTCAAACCCGCGCGAGGGAATAACCAGATATTCGCTTGCCTTTCCGCGGACGCAGAGGGTCTTTGAGATGGATTTTGAGACGGCTTTTCCCCACCGGATAGTTTCGTGGCGCGAGGAGTATGAAAGCGGGCGGGGCGACGGCGCAAAGCGGATTGAGACGCTGGCGACAGTGAAAAAGAGCCTGCGCACGGACTACTGGGCGAGAAACAGCCCGCCCGACGCGGCGATGAGAAAACAGTTGGGCATAGAGCCCTGAGCGCAAAAGGGGAGCGGCCCCCGCCGCTCTCGCAAGCGGAGGCCGCTCCCGCTGTCCGCCCCGGTCAACCCACCTTTATCTTGAGAGACTTGGGCTCTTTGGCTTCGCTCTTCGGAACGGTGACGGTGAGGACGCCGTTTTTGCAGTCGGCGGTTATCCTCTTTTCGTCTGTGCCGTCCGGAAGGCGAAACGCCCGGGAAAACTTTCCGTGGCTTCTCTCCACCTTTACGAAGTTTTTCCCTTCCTCTTTTTCCTCAAACTTTCTCTCTCCGCTGACGGTCAGGACGTTGTCCTTCACCTCAAGAGAGAGCTCTTTTGAGTCAATTCCCGGAACTTCAAGGGCTATCTCAAATCCCTTGTCCGTCTCGGAGATGTCCGTTTTCGGAGCAAGAGGGGCCGCAAAGCGCGAACTCATGAGACCGCTGAGTTCCCCCTCAAACTCTTTGAGCATCCCGAAGGGCTCCCAGGGTGTTAATGCGTGATGTATTGTCATTTGCCGTTACCTCCTTTTGGCTGACTGTAAACCGAAGATAAAAACCGTTTTTGGCTCTTCAAGGGGTTTTTTGAATTTTTTTCAGTAAACTGTTCCCGATGACCGGAAAACAGGGAGGCATGCTGCTTGCGGAGACGCTTTACAAACTGGGCGTCCGGCGCGTCTTTACGCTTGGCGGAGGGCATATCAATCCGGTTTACAAGGCGTGTTCGCAGCTCGGCATCGCCCTTGTGGACACCCATCACGAGCAGGGAGCGGCAATGGCCGCAGACGCCCATGCGCGCGCCACCGGAGACCCGGCGGTGTGTCTTGTAACGGCGGGGCCGGGATTTACAAACACTCTGACGGGCATGGCGGTTTCCCGCCTTGCCAACTCGCCTCTTGTCGTCATTTCGGGCAGGTCGGGGATAGAGGAGAATGACCGCCTTTCGTTGCAGGAGATAGATCAGGAGGCGATGGCGCGTCCGGTGGCGAAATGGACCCGGACGGTTTATGAAACCGCGAGAATACCCCGCTATGTGACGGACGCGTGGCGGGCGGCGAAAACCGGCAGGCCCGGCCCCGTGTATTTGGGAATGTCGTATGAGGTTCTTTATCCGTTTTGCAGGAGCGGGGAGGTTGAAAAGCCTGATTTTTCGGAAGTTGAAAACCCTCCGCCTCCGGACGGGGCTGTCAGGGAGACGGCGGGAAAAATACGCGCCGCAAAAAGACCCGTTTTTATTGCGGGGAGCGGCGCGTATTATTCGGGCGCGGGCGGGGAGTTGTCCGAACTTGCAAAAACCGTCCGCGCTCCGGTTTTTACTCTGCATCTGGGCAGGGGAATTATTCCCGACTCCTCCCATTGGTGTTTCGGCCCCGCGAGCCCGTCATCGCCTTTCGGTTTTTCCGAGGCGACCGCGCGGGCTGATTTTATTCTGCTTGCCGGAGTTCGCGCGGGTGTTTTTATGGGGTTTGGAAAAACATTTAATAAAAAAGCGGCGGTGGCGCAGATAGATATTGAGCCAACGGAAATAGGCAGAAACATAGCGGTTGAAATACCGGTTGCCGCCGATGTCCGGGCGACTTTGAAAAAACTGAACCGGGAACTCAAAAAATCCCCGCCGGTTTTTGACCGGTGGACGGCGGAAGTGCAAAAAATCGCCGACAGAAAATCGCGGGCGTTTTTCTCCGAAAAAGCCGCTTCCACAAAGAGGGGGAAGATTCATCCGGTTTCCGTTGTGGAGGCGGTGGGCGGAATTGCCCCGAAGGGAACGGTTTTTGTTCCGGACGGCGGGGATTCTCAGGCGTGGACGGACGCGGCGTGCAGGGTGGAGACGCGGGGCGGATACATAAAGGGCGGACCCCTCGGTTGCATGGGCGTGGGGCTTCCGTTTGCGCTTGGAGTAAAGACGGCGCGTCCGCGCAGTCCGGTTGTTTTGATAACGGGGGACGGGGCGCTGGGAATGAATTTTATGGAGTTTGAGACGGCGGTGCGGCATAAACTGCCGGTGGTTATTGCGGTGTGCAATGACGGCTCATGGGGGATGACGAGAAATCAGATACGCATTACTTACGGGGAAAAAGCGCCGCTGGACGGCGTTATGCTTGGGGAGATGCCGTTTCACAGGATTGCCGAAGCCATGGGAGGGCACGGGGAGTTTGTTTCAGAGTTCGGGGAACTTGAGGGCGCGCTCAAAAGGGCTTTCAAGAGTAAAAAGCCCGCCGTTGTGAACATACGCACAGACCCGGACGCGATAAGCCCGGCGACTTACTTTATTACAGAGCCGATGAGGGAGAGGATGAAAAAGTGAGATTTGTAGTGTAGTATAGAGGGACGGATATGCCTGTATTCAAGATAAAGAACTCCAAACTGGAGCAAGTCAAGCAATCCCCGTTTTTGCTTGAGAGTGAGTTGCACAAACTTACGGAGAGCAATCTGGAAGAGATTTTTGGACTTGAGTTTGTGTCGTCTAAGTTCCGAGTAGGGAAATATGAAATTGACACTTTAGCCTTTGATGTTGATTCAAAATGTTTTGTGTTGATAGAGTACAAAAAAGGCAAAAATTTTAGTGTTATAGATCAAGGATACTCTTACCTTTCTTCCATTTTAGACAATAAAGCGGACTGTGTTTTGGAATACAATGAGAAGAAAAATGGTAGCCTGAAGAGAAAAGATATTGATTGGTCGCAATTGCGAGTTTTGTTTTTGGCAGAGTCTTTTACTAAATACCAGCAAGATGCAATCAATTTTAAAGATTTGCCAATTGAGCTTTGGAAAACAAAAAGGTATGAAAATCAGACAGTGTCTTACAGTAAGGTTGGTGTTTCAGATGTGAAGCAGTCTATAAGAGATGTTTCCAAAGATAAAACTATGGATAAAGTCAGCAAAGAAATCAAAGTGTATTCAATAGAAGATGTAATAGACCCTACATGGGAAAACACAAGACTTGTTTTTGATGAATTGAGAGAAAAGATTTTAAATGTTAGTCCTCAAATTAAAGAAAAAATCAATCAAATCTACATTGGCTATAAAATCGGCTCAAATCGACTGTGTTCAATTTTTCCTTTCAAATCCAAAATTGAATTGGTTCTGCACAGAGTCGAAGCAACTGAGTTGATGGATCCCGCTAATAGACTAGAAATTTATCCGGAGAAAGCTGGAAGAGGAAAGGTTTGTAAATACATCATTGATCTCTCCGACACGAAGTCCGCTAATTTTCAACACAATATAAACTTAGACTACGGAATGAGCTTGGTAATTCAGGTTTATAACAAATATTGGCCATAATATGATGCGCAACCCTTCAAGTCTTCAAAACCGCCAGAAACGCCTCTTGCGGTATTTCCACACTACCGACCTGTTTCATCCGTTTTTTCCCTTCTTTCTGTTTTTCAAGCAATTTCCTCTTTCTGGTAACATCCCCGCCGTAGCATTTTGAAGTTACATCCTTTCTCATTGCGCGGACTGTTTCCCTCGCAATAACCCGGCTTCCAATCGCCGCCTGTATCGCCACTTCATACAACTGGCGCGGAATCAACTCTTTTAATTTCTCAATCAAGTCTCTCCCCCGCTCATACGCCTTGTCTTTGTGGACTATCAGCGAAAGCGCGTCCACCGGGGCGCCGTTCACCAATATATCCAGACGGGTAAGGTTTGAAGCCTTGTATCCGGTCGGTTCGTAATCCATTGAAGCGTAGCCGCGCGAAACCGATTTCAGGCGGTCGTAAAAATCAAAGACCATTTCGGACAGAGGCAGGACATATTCAATTATCATGCGCTCGGGAGTTATGTATTTCATGTTCTTCTGAACCCCCCGCCGGTTTTCGCATAACTCTATAATCTGCCCCAGCACATTTGAAGGAGTATGGATTGAAACCAGAACAAACGGCTCTTCAACGGATATTCTTTTGTCTCCCATGGGGAAATCGGCGGGATTGTCTATGAATTTTTCATCGCCGGAGGCGTGAACGGTTTTATAAATGACGGTCGGGGCGGTCGTTATCAGTTCAAGGTCAAACTCTCTTTCAAGCCGCTCCCTTATTATCTCCATGTGAAGCAGCCCCAGAAATCCGCACCTGAACCCGAACCCCAGCGCGGCGGAGGTTTCCGGCTCATAAACAAAAGAGGAATCGTTCAGTATGAGTTTTTCAAGCGCCTCGCGCAGCCGCTCGTAATCCCCCGTGTTTGTGGGGTAAAGCCCACTGAAAACCATCGGCTTCATCACCTTGAAACCCTCAAGGGCGGCGGAAGCCGGTTTGCCCGCATCCGTTATGGTGTCTCCCACATGCGCCTCGTTTATCTCTTTAACGGCGGCGGTTACAAAACCCACCTCCCCAGTTCCGAGTTCTTCGGTGTTGCTCATGTTCGGCCTGAACACCCCCAGCCTTTTGACCTGATACTTTCTGCCCGTTGACATGAGCTGGACGGGCATCCCCTTGCGCAGTTTTCCCTCAAAAACCCTGACCAGCATTGCAACCCCCTCGTAGGAACTGAACCAACTGTCAAAAATAAGCGCCTTGAGCGGGTCGCCGCTTTTTTCCGCCGGAGGGGGGACTTTGTCCACTATTGCCTCAAGAATTTCCCGGACGCCCGTGCCGTCTTTTGCGCTCGCCCGCACCGCGCCGCCGGTGTCAATTCCCAGCACATCCTCAATTTCCTTCGCAACCCGTTCGGGGTCGGCGGAGGGGAGGTCTATTTTGTTTATCACCGGAATAATCTCAAGGCCTGAGTCCGCCGCCAGATAGGTGTGCGCCATCGTTTGCGCCTCAACGCCCTGAGACGCGTCAACCACCAGAAGAGCGCCCTCGCACGCCATCAGACTTCTGGAAACCTCGTAACTGAAATCAACATGCCCCGGCGTGTCTATCAGGTTCAGTTGGTAGGTCTGCCCGTCCGCCGCCGCATAATTTATTCTGACCGCCTGCGCCTTGATGGTAATTCCGCGCTCCCGCTCAAGCTCCATTTTGTCAAGAAACTGGTCTTTTTTTTCCCGTTCGCTTAACGTTCCGGTAAATTCAAGAAGGCGGTCGGCAAGCGTGGACTTGCCATGGTCCACATGGGCGATTATTGAAAAGTTTCTTATGTTTCCCGCGTCCATATTCCCGGACTAATCCCAAAGCGGGTTCATAACCAACCCGGAAAGAATTTTGGGATAAAAATAGGTTGTTTTCTGCGGCATTCTCACCCCGTCATCCGCCGCGTCCATTATGTCGGCAATGCGCGGTTTCGGCATTATGAAACACGCCGCGCCGCCGTCCGCTTCCGCAATGTCCAAAACCTCATCGCGGGATTTTGTGAAATGAATATCCGGCTCGCCGAGTTTCATTTCCTCTTTTATTATTTTTTCAATAACAATGTCCCGCAGGGTGAAAACGCCCATGCTTTTGTAGTTCCGCCAGCCGTCCGGCGGCGAAAAGACAATCGCTTTTTTCCCGCGCCCGTAAACAAACATAACCTCTTCGCCCCGCAGTTTTTCCCCGCCGCGCGGCGGGATTTCCCGGCAGTTGAAGCGGTTTTGCAGCGCGCCCGCGAGCGCCCCGGCGGGTTTTTCCCCGAAATTCCTTATCACTCTGTGGGTGGGCTCAACGATAAGCCCCTCGCTCTCGGCGCCGCACAGGAACATCATCACATATTCGCTGCCGCCTTCGCCCCCGCGCAGGTTTCTGTAGTTTATTGAGGTTTCATAGCGATGGTGGCCGTCCGCTATGAGAAGTTTTTTATCCGCCATTAAACCGGAAACGGCGGAAAGGGCGTCCGGGTCGCAAATTCTGCGAACGGTGTTTTTCACCCCGTCAAAATCCACTTCCGCCACGTGCTCGCCCCCGGCGGCTTCAAGGGTTTTTTCAACCGCCATTTGCGGGTCGGAGTAAACGCAGAAAACCTGGCTCATGTTCGCTTCGCACGCGCGGGTCAGTTTGAGCCGGTCATCCTTGTGTTTTTTGAAGGTCTGCTCATGGGCGAGGACAACGCCTTTTTCAAAATCCTCAATCCTCACCCGCGCGATAAAACCCTTTCTGGTGAACTTTTTCCCGCCGGACTCAAAATCCTGAAAATACGTGTAAACGGCGGGCTTTTCATCCATGGCAAGAATGTTTTTATCAAGCCAGTCCCTGAAGGTCCGCGCGGAGTCGGCGTAACGGCTCTCTCCGGGCTCTTTTGAAAGTATAAGCCGGACGCAGTTGTGGGGGTGTTTTTCGTAAAGCGCGCGCTGCATTTGCGGGTCAATCACATCATAGGGGGGCGCGACCACTTCGGAATGGCGGCCGGTGTATAAAATTCCCCGAAAACCTTTTACGACAGCCATTGTAAAAATTCGCTCAATTGTTCCGGACTGAGGTCGCCGCGGCGCAAAATTTCGGGCTTTTCTCCCGCAAGGCTCACTATCGCCGACCCCTCTGAAGGGGGAAGGTTACCGGAATCAACTATTAGTTCAACTTTTCCCCCGAAGACCCTCTCCGCGCCCTCTCCGTCCTTAACGACCGGTTCGCCGCTTATATTCGCGCTTGAAGATATGAGCGGCTCGTCAATCAACTCAAAAAGCCGCCGGACAAACTCCCCTCCCGACACCCTTGCGGCGGTGTGTCCGTCTTTTGAAGTTTCGGGCGGAAACGCGCCCGCTTCCCTCGGGCGCAAAACCAGTGTGAGCGGCAGGGGCAGCATCCTTTCATAGGCGGCCGCCTGTTTTTCCGTCAGGGTGAAGTGGCGCAAAAGCATCTCCATGTTTCTGACGAGGACGGAAAGCGGCTTGCCCGGCGGACGGCGCTTAATGTCCGAGGTTTTGCGCGCCGCCTCGCGGTTCAGCGCAAGCCCGCCTATGCCGTAGAGGGTTTCGGTGGGGCAGACAATTACCGCGCCCCCGCATACTGCCCGCGCCGCCTTTTCCGCGGCGGAGGGGTCGCCCGCTTTGATGACCTCGGTTTTAACGCTCATGGAACGGCCCTTAATCTAACGGGAAGAGCCGCCCGTTCAAACGCCGCTCTTTACCGGCATCCGGATTTTATATACGGTCTACCCCTGATGATTCGCAGAAGAACGGATGAGGGCTGGCTTCTGTTTGCTCAGGATGACCACGCCCGGCTTGCCGCGCAAGTGATGAAACTGTGGGGCGGCGGCGGGTTTTTCTTTCCGCAGAGTCCGGAAGACCTGCTGTTTGCGCTGTCCGAGCATGACTGCGGATGGAAAGAGCCGGACTCGCGCCCCGGCCTCAACGGCGCCGGAGAGCCGATGGATTTCACCGAGGTCGCCCCGCAGCCTCAAACGGAGATATGGCGGCGCTCGTTCGGCGCGCACTGCGGGGAGCGCCCCGTTGCGAGCGCGCTTATCGCCCTTCACTTCAACAGATTCAACAACCGGACCCTGTCAAAGCGCCCGAACCGGTGGTCTCTTTCCCTGAAGGATGAGATAGGGGAATTCGTGGAAAAAACATTGGGCGTCCGCCCGTGCGGTATTGCCCCGGAAACGACAAGACTGCTAAAACTTCTCCAAATCGGAGACGCCCTTTCTCTCGCGCTGTGTCATGCGTGGGGCAGGTTTGAGATTACGGACGCGCCCCTTGCGGACGGAGGGGCGGTGGATATAACCGTCCTTCTTGAGGAAGACGGCGGTTTTTCCGTGAGGCCGTGGCCGTTTTTACGCAGAGAGCCTCTGAACTTTGAGATATGTGTCCGGCAGACCGCCGGACACAACTTTAAGACCACCGGGCGGTTGATTGAGAGCATAAACTCCCGCCCGTCCGGAAGTGAAAATTTTTGTATTTCCCCGTGAGGGACGGCGAATGACAAAAAACCGGAACTGTTTCAGGCCCGGCTTTTTGTCTGTTGCCGCAGAGCGGTCAGCCGACCACGCCGTCTGTGCAGGCCTTGGAGATCTTAAACTTCACCACGTTTTTGGCGGCAATTTTTATGGACTCTCCGGTCGCGGGATTGCGTCCCATGCGGGCTTTGCGCTTAGCGACGGTGAACTTGCCGAGGCCCGGAAAGGTGAACCCTTCCTTTTTGTTCTTCTTTGTCTCTCTGTAGGTGAGCTGGACGAGTTCGTCAAGAATCTCTCCCGCCGCCTTCTTTGAAACGTCACACCTGTCTGCGATGTGAGAAGCGATGTCAGACTTTGTCATAGTGAACCTCCTGTTGACTATGGATTGATTTATGGCGCGATTGTATTACAAACAAAAATTGATTTCAACCTGTTTTATTGAGTGTAGACTAACAATCGCGGCTGCTTGCGCCGCCGCGCGCTCCGGGGCGTTCAATGACGGCAAAAAGAGATTTCACTCGGCAGTGGAGAAAATTCTTCTGGATAGCGGGGCTGTTTGTCGCGCTTGTCCTCCTCCTTTACATGAGGTTTGTCTTCTCAAGGCAGCCGGGCGGCGTTGTCCGCGGCCCCGTTCCGGTTCGCGCCGTGGCGGTGGTCAGCGAAGACATTGAACTGTTTGACTCGGTAACCGGAAGGGTTGAGGGGGAGCGAAGCGTCCGGGTTCTTTCCGGCGCGCAGGGATTTGTCGCCGAGATAAGAAAACAGCGCGGAGACGCCGTGGGCGGGGGCGAAGTCATTCTGGTTCTTGAAGACAGCCGCCGCGCCTATGACCTGAGGGAAACCGGGGGGCTTCTTTCCTCGGCAAAGTCGGAGTTTGAGGAGGCTCAAAGGAAATACGGGCAATACGGGCGGCTTTTTGAAAAGGGAGTTGTTTCTAAAGACGAACTGGACTCCGCCCGCAGCGCGCTTGAGAGCGCGGAGGCGCGCACGGACTCGCTTGAAGCCTCACACGCAAAGGCGCAGTGGTATTACGACCGCCTGAAAGTCCGCTCTCCCGTTGCTGGAACGGTGGTTGAGGTTATCCCCGATGAAGGGCAGGAGGTCGCCGGGGGCGAGGCGGTGGCCAGAGTGTCGGGCGGCGGCGGTGGCAGAGTGGTCGCAAGTGTTGACTCTTCCGTTGCCAAGAGGGCAAAGCGCGGCTCAAAGGCGGTGGTTGAATACAAAACGCCCGAAGGGACAACCCGCCATGCGGACGCGACCGTAACCGGCGTCAGCGCGGAAACCGACCCGGGCTCCACCACCTACTCGGTTGAGGTCTCCGTTGACGGCGACGCGTCTTTGTGGGCGGGGGAGTTTGTGAACATCAGAATACGTTCCGGTTTGCTTTCGGGGTTTACGCGCATTCCGATAGTCGCTCTTCTCTACGACAACAAGCGGCCGTTTGTGTTTGTCGCCTCGGACGGAAAGGCGAAAAGGGTTGACCTCGGCGGCGGAATTGTCCGTCTGGACTCCGAAACCTCGGCGGCTTCCGCCGCGCAGTTTCCTTCGGACTCCCTGATTGTGACGGAGGGGAACACCCGCCTCACGGACGGGAGGCCGGTGAAGATACTGAAAGACCGCTGATATGAATCTTATAGATTTTTCGGTGCGGAATCCCGTTTTCTCCAACCTGCTTATGGTTGGAGTGATAGTGTCGGGATTTCTGATTTATCTCTCCCTGCCCCTTGAGACCTTCCCCTCCATAGGGCTTGAAATAGTAACGGTGCGAACCTCCTACAAGGGCGCGTCCGCCGAAGATGTGGAGAGGCTGGTAACCGTTCCGATAGAGGAGGAAATAAACGACATTTCCGCCATAGACAAGGTGAGTTCCGTTTCCTCCGAGGGCTCTTCGGTAATAGTGATTGAACTGAGGGCGGGGGAAGACCCCGCCGAGGTTGCCGGCGACATAGACTCGCGCATATCAGCCATACGCTCGCAACTGCCCGAAGACGCCGAGACCCCGGTCATTAAAGAGTTTGAGCCCAATTTTCCGCTCATAAATGTTTCCATCGGCGGCCCGGTTGACCCCATGGTTCTGCGCTCCCACGCCCTCAAACTCAGAGACAACCTGCGGCTTGTAAAAGGGGTGGGCTCGCTTACCACTTCGGGCATGAGCGAGCCGGTTTTCTGGGTCAACATAGACCCCCTCAAACTGCGCCAGCACGGCCTTTCGGTGGATGATGTCCGCGCGGCGATACGGGAGAGAAACCTTGACCTTCCGGGCGGCAAGGTCAGGCAGGGCGAGTTTGACTACCTGATAAGGACAAAGGGCAAACTCCGCAACCGGGAGGACATAATGTCCGTTCCCCTGCGTGCGGGCGGCGGGCGGGTGCTTATAGGGCAGGTGGCGGAGGTTGTCCTCGGAACGGAGACCGAGGTTACTCGCTCAAGGATAAACGGCAGGCCCGCCATCTCGTTTCTCATCAACAAGCAGAAAAACGCCCATGCGGTCAAAACCGTTGAAAGGATAAACCGCGAGATAGAAAAGGCGCGCGCGGATTTCCCGGAGGGCGTGGAGGTGTTTGTTACCAGCGACAACTCCGTTTATGCCGAGAAACGTTTTGCCACCATGCTCAAGAGCGGCGCCATAGGGCTTGTTCTTGTGCTGATTGTGCTCGCGCTTTTTCTCAACCCCCGCGCCGCCGCCGTCAGCGCCGCGGGCATACCGGTTTCGTTTTTCGGCGCGCTGATACTGATGAAAATGGCGGGGCTCACGCTCAACCTGATATCCATGTTCGGGATGGTTCTGGTCATCGGCATTGTGGTTGATGATGCGGTGGTGGTGGTGGAAAACGTGCAGAGATACATCACCGCGGGCCTGTCTCCCGCGCGCGCCGCCATTGAGGGGACGCGCGAGGTGGCGGTTCCGGTTCTCGCGACCGTGTTCACAAATCTGGCCGCGTTCCTGCCGCTTCTTGTGGCGAGCGGCCTCATCGGCAAGTTTCTCTCAATAATCCCGCAAGTGGCAATCTTCGCGCTGACCGTCTCAATGGTGGAGGCGTTTATGATCATGCCCTCCCACTGCGCGGAGTATCTGCGCCCGGTTGCGCGCAAACGTTCGCGCAAGTGGGTGATGGCGCTCCGCTCGGCCTACATAAAGGGGCTTGCGTTCGCGCTCAGAAAGCGCTACCCGGTCATGGGGGTTACGTTTGCGGTGCTGTTTGTGTCCCTCGCCGTCGCCTCAAGAATGCCGGTGGTCATCTTCTATGTGCGCGACACGGTTGAATTCCTTGTGCGCGTCAGAATGCCCGCGCAGTCAAGCCTTGACTACACCGAGGCGGCGGTGAGACGGATTGAAGACATAACGCGCGAAGAAGTGCCGCCCCATGTGCTCAAAAACGTTCTTGCGGTTGTCGGTGTGGACTCCGCCGGGGGCGATGTAACCTCCACGGGAGACCATCTTGCCACCATAGTGGTTGAGTATGAGGACTATGAAAAACGTTCTGAAAACGGCAAGGAAATAATGAACCGGGTGAGGGACAGGGTGTCCGCCTCGGTCGCGTCCCCGTCCCTTACGGACTTCATAATTGACGTGGGCCCGCCCGTGGGCAAGCCGGTAAACGTGCGCATATCCGGCCCCGACACCGATGTCCTCAAAAACATATCGGCAAGAGTGGAGGACTTTCTCTCCGGCGTTTCCGGCGTTTCCGGCATCGGCGGCGACCTTGTGCTTGGAAAGGGCGAGGCAAGCCTCAGAGTGGATGAGAAAAAAGCGGCCGAATTCGGCCTCAGCACGGCGAAGGTGGCAAGGGAGGTCAAGGCGCTGGGAGACGGGCTTGAGGCCGCGCTCACACGCGTGGGCAAAGAGGAGGCGGCCGTAAAACTGAAATACAGGAGCCCGCCCTCGGACATATCCGCGCTGCTCAACTCGCACCAGATACGTTCCGCTCAGGGCGGCTGGGTTTCACTCGGCGACGTGGCGGACATCACCTCCGGCCGCTCGCTTCTGGATATCAGAAGGGTCAACTACGCCAGAACGGCGACCGTCTCCGCCGAGGTGGACCAGGCGGTTACCACATCAAACATAGTGAACTCCGGAGTGAGGGATTTTCTCTCCGGCATCATCGGCGACTACCCCGGATACTCGTTTGAGATGGGGGGCGAGGAGGAGGACTTTGCCGCCGCCCTTGCGGACATCATAAGCGCGTCCCTCATAGCGTTTATGCTCATATACATAATTCTCGCCTCCATACTCAACTCCTACACCCAGCCCATTATCATCATGAGCGTCATGCCGTTCGCGCTGGTCGGCGTTCTCATCGGGGTGTTGCTCAGAGTTGAGCCGTTCACCCTTCCTGCCATCATCGGCACGGTCGCGCTGATGGGAGTGGTCGTCAACGACAGCCTTGTCCTTATGGATTTTATAAACCGCAGAAGGCTCAGCATGAAACGTATTTACGCGGTCGCGGTCGGGGCGAAATACCGCTTCCGCCCCATAGTCATCACTTCGCTCACCACATTCGGCGGGCTTTCCACCCTTATGTATCAGACGCGCGGGGAGACCTCGTTTCTCGCCCCGATGGCGATAGCGCTGGGCTTCGGCCTGCTGTTTTCAACCGTGATTCTGCTGTTCATCATTCCGATGCTCTACATAATTCTTGATGATGTGAAACTGTTTCTCTCCCGTCTTTCCGCAGAAGAAATTTTAAGCAGGGCGCGCCGCGCGTTATCGCGCTGACGCCGACCGCGCCCGCGCCACCATCTCCGCCGCAAGAAGGGCGTCATCGTCCGGGTTGTCCACCCCGAAACTGAATCTGATGCTTGAGGCGGCGTCAGCGCGGGAAAGCCCCATGGCCGTCAGCACATAGGAGGGGGACGGGTCAAACGCCGTGCACGCCGACCCCTGCGAGCACCGGAGCCCCAGAGAGTCAAGAACCGCCGTCATCTTCGCGCCGTCCGCGCCCCGGAAGGCAATGCTGGCTGTGTTGGGGGCTCTGTTTGCGCCCGCGCCGTTTACGGTTGCGCCCGGAACCGTCTCAAGCACTTTTTCCTCAAATGCGTCCCTCATGGCCCTTGTCCGCTCCATGTCCGCCGCGGCGGTTTTTCCCCTCGTCCTCGCCGCCGCGCCCATGCCCGCTATTCCCGCCACGTTTTCAGTTCCGGGTCTGAAGCCGCCCTCCTGAAATCCTCCGAACATCATCTGGCTCAGTCCCAGCCGGTCTTTTGCCGCAATCGCCCCGCACCCCTGGGGCGCGTTGAACTTGTGGCCGGTGAAGGTTACGAAATCCGCTCCCAGAGCCGCCGTGTCAACCGGTATCTTTCCGGGGGTCTGGGCCGCGTCCGTGTGGAAAGCCGCGCCGCTTTTGCGGCACATCTCCGCCACAAGGGCCGTGTCCTGAATTACGCCGGTTTCGTTGTTTACCCACTGCACGGAAACCATGTCCGCGCCCGCCGCTATCTGTTTTTCAAGTTCCTCCATGTCCACGACCCCCGACCCGTCCACGCCGACCCGCACGACCTCCGCGCCGGTAATCTCAAGGCGCGAGCACATCTTCAGCACGGACGAGTGCTCAACCGAGGTGGTTACCACCCGCGCCCGCCCGCCTGCGGCGGACAGAAGCGCCATGTTGTTTGCCTCTGTGCCGGAACTTGTGAATATCAGCCCTTCGGGGTCGGCTCCGACAAAGGAGGCCACATCGCGCCTTGAACTCTCTATAATCTCCCGCGCCACCCTCCCCGCGCCGTGCGGACTTGAGGGATTGCCCGCCCGCCCGAGGGCTTCGGCCACAGCCGCGACAACCTCCGGCAGAGGCCGGGAGGAGGCGTTGTTGTCAAGGTATATTTCTCTCATCCCTTTATATTTGTCCTTAAAAATGCTACCATTAAAAAGTATTCTTTTTAGGAGGCTTGTTTCAATGCGCAGATTTCTTTGCTTCTTCAGGGTTGTTGCGGCGGTTGCCGTAGTCGCTCTGCTCGGTGCCTGTTCGGCGCCCAGGTTGCCGTTTATCGGGGAAAAGGAAAAGAGTGTCAAGGGGTTTACACCACTTACCTCGTCGGGGCTTTCAACCACCAAAGACCTCCGTGCGGATGTTGTAAAACTGCTTATGGACGGAAATGATGTTGAAAGGCTCAGGAAGGCGATAAAAGATCTCAATCAGGGTTCCGAGTTAAACTGGACCAACGGTAACTCGGGCAACCTGTTCACCGTCCGGGCGATTGAGCCCCGGCCCGAACCCGGCCCGGAGCAGTCCCGCAAGGTGGTGGTGTGGGGAAGGAAAAGGGGAAGCGACTCCACGATGGTGATGACCTACCGCTACCGTTACAACTACCGCCGCTGACGCCGCCCGCATAATTGTCTTTACGGCAGGTTGTTTTTTCGGCCCTTGAGGGGATTCCCGAAGTCGCCCCCGGCGACTGCGTGGCGTCTTTGATATCCGGCGCGCTCAAGCGTCACGGCCTCAAGGCGCGGGAGGGGGACGCCCTTGTGGTCGCCCAGAAGATAGTTTCCAAGGCGGAGGGGCGCGTGGTTGACCTCCGCGAGGTTGAGCCGTCCGCCCGCGCTCTTGAGATTGCGGCGGAGGTTGAAAAAGACCCGCGCCTTGTTGAGGTGATACTGCGCGAGAGTGTAAGGGTGGTCCGCAAGGGAATGGTGTCCGCCGGCAAGGGCCGCATCATTGCGGAGACCCGTTCGGGGATGATTATGGCAAACGCGGGGGTTGACCTTTCAAACACCGGCGCGGACGATTTGGCGGTTCTTCTGCCCGTTTCCGCGGACGCCTCGGCGGACGCCATACGGGAGAAACTCGGTCGGCTGTGCGGGTCGGGGGCGGCGGTCATAATTACGGACACCGCCGGAAGGCCGTGGCGCGAGGGGCTTGTTGACATAGCGATAGGGTGTTCGGGAATGAAGGCGCTGTCGGACTACAGGGGGACGGGCGACATGCGCGGGGCGGAACTTGTAGCCACGGAGATGGCGGTCGCAGACCAGATAGCCGCGGGCGCGGGAATACTGATGAGGAAGGATTCGGGCAGTCCGGTTGTTCTTGCAAAGGGCGCGGGCTTTGAGCCCGGCGGGACGGGGGCGGCGGCGCTTATAAGAAAACGCGCGGAAGACCTCTTCCGTTAGAGGGTGGAACATGCCTCCGGTTTATCTGGACTACAACGCCACATCCCCGGTTGACCCGCGCGCGGCGGCGGAAATGAAGCCGTTTTTCACGGGAATGTTCGGCAATCCGTCAAGCGTTCACTCCCACGGACGGGACGCGCGGGCGGCGGTTGACCTCGCCCGCGAAAGGGTGGCGCGTTTTTTAGGCGCGCCGCCGTCCGGGATTTTTTTCACAAGCGGCGGCAGTGAGGGCAACAACTTTGCCGTCAAGGGCGCGGCGCTCCTGCGCCCCGGCAGACGGCATGTGGTAACCACCGCCGTTGAGCATTCCTCGTGCCGGGAGAGTTTTGAGTTTCTTGAGCGCGCGGGTTTTCGCCTGACGCGCCTTCCCGTTGACAAAAGCGGGCTTCCCGACCTCGCCGCCCTTGAGGATTGCGTAAGCGATGAGACCGCCCTTGTCTCGTGCATGCACGCCAACAACGAGACCGGCGTCATTATGCCGATTGAGCGCGCGGGGGAAATAGCGGCGCGGTTCGGCGCGCTTTTCCATACGGACATCACGCAGAGCGCGGGCAGGATTCCGGTTGACCTTTCGCGCCTTCCGGTTGACCTTGCGACCGTGTCGTCCCACAAATTGTGCGGGCCCAAGGGCGCGGGCGCGGTTTTCGTAAAAAAGGGGGTTTCGCCGGAGCCGCTTATTCACGGCGGCGGGCAGGAGAGGGGAAAGAGAAGCGGCACGGAGAACACCGCCGCGATAGCCGGTTTTGGCATGGCGTGCGAAATTGCCGCGGATGAGTTTCATGCGGACATGGAAAGAGCCGCCGCCCTGCGGGACGATTTTGAGCGGTTTGTCCTCACCGAGATAAAGGGAAGTTGGGTAAACGGAGCCGCCGCGCCGAGGGTGGCAAACACATCAAACTTCGCCGTAGACGGCGCGGACGGCGAGTCGCTCGTCATCGCCCTTGACATTGAGGGCGTCTGCGTCTCAAACGGCTCCGCCTGTTCAGAGGGCAACGTTGACCCGTCCGCCGTTCTGCTCGCGATGGGGCTTTCGGAGAGCCGCGTCCGCTCATCCCTTCGCGTCAGCATGGGAAGGTTCACAACGGCGTCCGATGTTGAGACGCTCAAAAAAGCGCTCCGCAAAGTTCTGCAAACAGCAAAAGACGCGCGCGTTTGACATTCCAAGCAAAAGGGAAACATTTGAGAAAGTTTTTCAGGAGGATTTTGACATGAAAAAACTTTCCATAGCGGTTGTTCTGACCGCTTGTTTACTTGCTGGCGGATGCGCGTCGCAGACTTTTCACGTGAACAGAGGGGGCGCAATTCTGAGAAAACAGGAAATGCACTCTTTCTTCATAGGCGGAATTGGACAGAGGCAGGACCGCAATGCCGACAGAGTGTGCGGCGGAGCGGATAAGGTGTCCAAGGTTGAGACATACTGGAACTTCGGGCATTACCTGATTGGCGCTGTGACGTTTGGGATTTACACTCCGAGAGGAGCGAAAATCTACTGCACCGAATAGAGAGACCGCCTTTCAGGGAAACAGCGGGGGCGCGGTGAGACCTTCGGCTTCATCAAGTCCCAGCATCAGGTTCATGTTCTGAACCGCCTGTCCGGACGCGCCTTTGACAAGGTTGTCAATGGCGGTCATCACGGTGGCCGCCGCTCCGTCCCGCGACACGGCGACCCCGATGTCGCAGTAGTTTGAGCCGCGCACACCGGCGGTTGACGGACACGCGCCTTCGGGCAATACCCTGACAAACGCCGCATCCGCATAAAACTCCCGCGCTATGGCGAGCAGTTTTTGCGCGTCCGTTTTTCGCTTGAGCGGCAGGTATGCGGTCGTGAGTATGCCCCTGTCCATCGGTAGCAGGTGTGGCGTGAAATCCGCCGTTATTTTTGAAAGGTTTTCCTCAATCTCCGGTATGTGCCGGTGTGAATTGGGGCTGTAGGGCCTTGCCGCCTCGTTGACCTCGCCGAACACCGTTTCCTGCGCGGGAGCGCGCCCCGCCCCGCTTGCTCCCGATTTGGAATCCACCGCCACGCGACCGCCCTTTACCATTTCCGCAAACGGCAGGAGCGCAAGAAGCGCGCCGGTCGCATAGCATCCGGGGTTTGCCACAAGCCGGGCTTTGCTTATCCGTTTGCCGTAAACCTCGGGCAGTCCGTAGACCGCCTCCCTTATCAACTCCTGCGCGGGATGTTTGCCATACCAGCGCCCGTAGTTCGCGCTTGTGAGCCGGAAATCCGCCCCGAGGTCTATGACCCGCGCGCCTTTTTTCAGAAGCCGCCGCATAATGCGGGACGACCGCCCGTGCGGAAGCGCGCAGAAGATAACATCCGCATCACCCGGCAGAAGGGAGAGGTTCTGCCCGCTCAGCTTTATGTCCGCAATACCGCGCAGATGAGGGAAAACATCGGACGCCTTTTTGCCCGCGTTGCTGGCCGCGCCCGCCCAGACAACCTTTGCAAACCGGTGCCCGGAAAGGATGCGCAACAACTCGCCGCCCGTGTATCCGCTCGCGCCGAAAACGGCGACTTTTGCAACCTTTTTTCCCGTCTCCATTGAATAAATATCCTACACTAACGGCGGCAAAGTTAGAAGCGCGCCCGCCCGTTATTGCGCCCGCGCCCCGCGGGTGATAAGATTTAACCCTCTCTACCGGAAAACCATGAATACCAAAGTCGGAATAAACGGATTCGGCAGGATAGGGCGCGGAGTTTTGAGGGCTGGTCTCAAACACGGGAGCCTTGATTTTGTCGCCGTAAACGACATCACAAGCCCCGCCGTGCTTGCCCATCTTTTCAAATACGATTCCGTTTTCGGCGTGTATCCGGGGAAGGTCAAAGCCGCTGCGGGCGGCATTGAGATTGACGGAAACCTCATAAGGACATACTCGGAGAGAGACCCCTCGTCCATCGGCTGGGCGGAAAGCGGGGTCGGAATAGTGGTTGAGTCAACGGGCGTTTTCCGCTCGCGCGCCGAAGCCTCGGCACATCTGGGCGGCACGGTTAAAAAGGTTGTCATCACCGCGCCCGCAAAAGGCGGGGTTGACCTCACGGCGGTTCTCGGCGTCAACGGGGATTCATACGACCCCGCCGCTCACGATGTGGTTTCAAACGCTTCATGCACCACAAACTGCTTCAGCATGCTGGTCAAAGTGCTTCACGAAAAGTTCGGCGTCAGAAGGGGCGAGATGACCACGGTGCACTCATACACCAGCGACCAGCGCATACACGACGCGCCGCATTCGGACCTCCGGCGCGCGCGGGCGGCGGGTCTTTCCATAATTCCCACCTCAACGGGCGCGGCGGAGGTTATACAGGAAGTCTTCCCCGAACTCAGGGGCAAACTGTCCGCAATGGCGGTCAGAGTGCCCACCCCCAATGTGTCGCTTGTTGACTTCTCGTGCGAAGTGGGCGCGGAGACGTCCCCCGATGAGGTTAACGCGGCTTTCAAAGAGGCGGCGCAGGGGCGGCTTAAGGGGCTGGTCGGCTATCTGGAGGATGAACTTGTGTCCACAGACCTTGTGGGCAGCCCGTATTCCGCCGCGTTTGACCCCTACCTTACCTCCGTTACTGACGGCAATCTTGTCAAGGTCATCGCCTGGTATGACAACGAATACGGTTACTCGTCCCGTGTTGTTGACCTTGTATCATTTATGGCGGAGCGCGGAATTTGAAATCAAAAATGGTCCTTTCCGACCTCTCCGATGCGGAGATAAAAGGCAAAAGATTTTTCCTCCGGGTGGACTTCAACGTCCCGCTCAAGGGCGGAAAAATAAGCGAGGACTACCGCATAAGGCGCTCCCTGCCCACCATTGACTACATCATCGCGCGCGGCGGCAAAATCATTCTCGCCTCCCATCTGGGGCGTCCCGCGGGGCGGCGTTCTCAGAATCTTTCCCTGAGGCCGGTGGCGGAGCGTCTCAGTGAACTTCTCGGCAAAAAGGTGAAATTCTCCGGCGAGGTTGTCGGCGCGGAGGTCAAAAAACAGGCGGACACACTGGGCGAGGGCGAGGTTATTCTTCTTGAAAATCTGCGCTTTCATCCCGGCGAGAGAGTCTGCGACCCGGAGTTTTGCGCCGAACTTGCCGGGCTTGCGGACATCTATGTCAACGATGCGTTCGGCACGGCGCACCGCAAGCACGCCTCAACATACGGGCTGGGCGGGTGTTTCAAGAAAAAACTCGCGGGCTTTGTCGTGGACAGGGAGATAACCTTTTTCAACCAACTGCTTGAAAATCCCGAAAGCCCCTACCTTGTCATTGTGGGCGGCGCGAAGATAAGGGACAAGATAAAGGCGCTTGAAAACCTGCTTCAAAAGGCCGACCAGTTTCTCGTGGGCGGCGGCGTTGCCTACACGTTTCTCAAGGCGAGCGGCGTGTGTGTTGGGCAGTCAATGGTTGAGGATGAGATGCTCGGTTGGGCGCGGCGGGCGCTTGAGGACTTCGGCGGCAAGATCGTTCTTCCGCGCGACCATGTTGTGGCCGAGGCGACGGACACAACCAAAAACGCCATCATTGTTGAGGGCGACATACCGGAGCACATGAGGGGTTTTGACATCGGGCCGCAGACCATTGTTGATTTCACGGGGCACATAAAGGACAAGAAAACCATATTCTGGAACGGCCCGATGGGCGTGTTTGAGTTTGACGAGTTTTCAAACGGCACAACTCAGGTGGCGCGCGCGATGGCGCTTGCCACATGGCGCGGGGCGACCACCGTGGTGGGCGGCGGCGAGAGCATAGCCGCGATGCGCAAGGCCGAGGTTCTCGGCTCTGAAATGAAGCATGTCTCCACCGGCGGCGGCGCGTCCCTCCAGTTCATGGGCGGCGAAGGGCTGCCGGGGATTTCCATTCTGGATGA
>JAPOUR010000021.1 GCA_026708565.1 Candidatus Dadabacteria bacterium | reverse complement strand
GACTCAAACACCGCCGCCCCGTCAGTTCCGCCGATAATCTCATCGCAACACCTTTCGGGGTGGGGCATCATCCCCACAAGGTTGCCTCCGTCCGAACAGACGCCCGCTATGTTTGAAACCGAGCCGTTCGGGTTGGAAGCGGCGCAGACCTCGCCGTCTTTTGAGCAGTATCTGAAAACCACCCGCCCGCTGTTTTCCATATCCTCAAGCCGCCCTCCGCCGCAGAAAAAAGCGCCCTCGCGGTGGGCGACCGGAATTCTGAGCACATCCCCCTCTTTGAGGGACGCCGTAAACGGCGTGCGGGCGTTCTCAACCCTCACATAAGTCCACTCGCACACAAAACGCAAATTGGAGTTCCTCACAAACGCGCCGTCAAGCAGCCCGCCCTCCGCCATTATCTGAAACCCGTTGCATATGCCGAGGACGGGCTTGCCCTCCCGCGCAAAACTTTTCACCGCCCCCATAACGGGGGAAAACGAAGCCATCACACCCGCCCTCAGGTAGTCGCCGTAGGAAAAACCGCCGGGAATTACCACGCAGTCAATTCCGGCGAGAGAGGTCTCCTCGTGCCAGACGCTCACGCAGCCGTGGCCAAGCCCCCGGACGGCTCGCACGCAGTCTTCATCGCAGTTTGAGCCCGGAAAAACAATGACGCCGAACTCAGCCACCGCCCCGCCTCTCACTTACTTCAACGGAAAAAACCTCTATTACGGGATTTGCGAGAAACTCCCCGCACATTTTGAGAGATTGCTCACGCGCCGCCGCCTCACCTTCCGCCTCAACGGACATTTCTATAATCTTCCCCACCGTAACGGACTTGACGCCCCCGAAACCGAGAGAGCCGAGCGTGGAAAGAACCGCCCTGCCCTCCGGGTCAAGCACGCCCTTTGCCGGACGAATCTCCACTTTTACTTCAAACGTTTTCACTTACTGACCGGAACGGGAGAGACGCCGCCAATCTCCGAGGAGATGCGCTCAAGTTCCTCCGAAGAGGAATATGAGATGACTATCCTGCCCTTCTCCCTGCCGCCTTCCACGCGAACCTTTGTGCCGAGCGCCTCCCTGATTGAGCGCTCCGCCTGCTTCAGGTGGATGTCCGGCGAAGGCGGCGCGGCGCGACCCGCAGGCGCTTCGCCGGAGTTCATCTTCCTGACAAGCGCCTCGGTCTGCCTGACGGACATGCCTCCGGAAATGACCCTGCTGACGACCGCCCCCTCGTCCGCGCCGGAATTCAGCCCCAGCGCCGCCCTTGCGTGTCCCATGGAAAGCCGTCCGGCGGACAGTTCGTCAAGGGTCGCGGCGGACAGTTTCAGAAGCCTCAAGTGGTTGGTAATTGCCGACCTGCTCTTGCCCACGCGCCCTGCGATTTCCTCGTGTGTCAGCCCGAAATCCGATATCAGCCGCTCATACGCCAGCGCCTCCTCAACGGGGTTAAGGTCTTCGCGCTGAATGTTCTCAATCAGCGCAATCTCCATTGCCTCGCCGTCCGCCATTTCGCGCACAATGACGGGAACTTCCCGCAAGCCCGCCTTCTGCGCGGCTCGCCATCTTCTCTCACCGGCGATGATTTCGTATCCGTCCCCCGCCTTTCTGACGATAAGGGGCTGAATAAGACCCTTCTCTCTGATTGAGTCGGCAAGCCCGTCAAGGGCCGCCTCGTCAAACGTTTTTCTCGGCTGCCCGCCGCCGGGACGCAGCCGCCCCAGAGGGAGCGAAAAACGCTCCGGCGCGGCGGACAAAGGCTCATTGTCAATCAGGGCGTCCAACCCCTTTCCAAGCGTGTTTTTTCTCAACCGGAAACTCCTCCTGTTTTTTTAATTATCTCACCGGCAAGCGACATATAGTCGCGCGCGCCCTGAGAGTTTTTGTCGTAAATAACAAGCGGCTTGCCGTGGCTCGGGCACTCGGCAAGCCTGACCGTCCGCGAGATGACCGTGTCAAAGGCATCGCCCCCGAAGTGGCTTCTGGTCTCCCGCGCAACCGCATGGCAGATGTTGTTTCTTGTGTCAAACATGGTCAACAGGCAGCCCTCAACCTTCAATAACGGATTGATGCGCCTCCGCACAAGGGAGATGGTCTTGCTGATGTGCGCCAGTCCTTCAAGGGCGTAATACTCGCATTGTATGGGGATTATAACGGAATCCGCCGCCGCAAGGGCGTTTATTGAAAGAATGCTCAGCGAAGGCGGGCAGTCAATTATCACATAGTCGTAGGAGTCCGCCGCATCTTTGAGGGCGTGTTTGAGAACAAACTCCCTGCCCTCAACGGACACCATTTCCACCTCCGCGCCCGTCAGGCTTGAGTTTGCGGGGGTGATGTCAAAATTGCCCTCAAAAAAGTCGGGGTAAACGTTGCGGATTGAGTCTGAAAGCGGAGCGTTTCCTGAGATAACGTCATAAATGGTCGTATCTTCCTCTTTTGCGGAGACGCCCACGCCGCTTGACGAGTTGCCTTGCGGGTCAAAATCCACAAGCAGTGTTTTGCGCCCCATGGTTGCGAGGCTTGCCGAAAGGTTGACGGCTGTGGTGGTTTTGCCGACACCGCCTTTCTGGTTGACTATCCCGATAACTTTGGCCCTCTGTTCGGGGGGCACGGTTTGGCTCTGCTGAAAAACGCCCAACTTTGAGAAACACCGGCGGCTCTTGTATTGCCGACTTTGCAATTATAACACGGGAAACAAAAAAGCGGGTGACGAAAGAGCCGCCCGTTACAGTTTGTTGTTACCCGCCCCCCGCCGTATAATTGAGGCGCAATGACTCAAAAAACAACGGAGATGTTTTCAAAAACACTGACGCTTCAGGGCGGCATATTTGTAACCGCGTTTGCGGACTCCGCCGGTTTGCGGCGCGTGTCCGTAGGTTTTGAACAACCCCCCGCAGACAAAGCGGGCGCGCCGAAAGAGACGGCGGCGGTTCTTGACCGCGCCCTGAGCGCCGCCTCCGCCGCCGTTCACGGGGAAACGGCGGAAGCGGGCAAGGTTGTCAGCGAAGCCGCCGCGCCGGAAAAAACGCCGGACTTTCACCGCAGGGTGTGGCGGGAGACGGCAAAAATCCCTCACGGGCAGACAAGAACCTACTCCGAGATCGCCGGTCGGCTGGGCGGAGAAAACTACCGCAGGGTGGTCGCCCGCGCCCTTGCGAAAAACCCCTTTCCCATACTGATTCCCTGCCACCGCGTAGTGGGCGCACGGGACGGGGGCGGATACAGCGCGGGCGGCGGGCGGCGGATGAAACAGGCGCTGCTGTCAATGGAAACGCAAAAGTGAAACCGGTTCGCGCTCTGGCGTCCCTTTTCGGACTGGGCTACATCCCGTTTGCCCCCGGAACTTTCGGAACTGTCGGCGCGGCGGGCGTTTACGCCCTGTTTCTCCGGCATCTGGACGGGCAGCAGTTTGCCGTTTTCTGCCTTGTTTTCACGGCGGCGGCGGTCTTTGTGTGCGGCTGGGAGGCGCGCGCCCTCGGCGCGAAAGACCCGCAGACAATCGTGATGGACGAGGCGGCGGGATTTTTCTGGACGGCAATGTTTTTTTCCTCCGGCGGCGCGGTTGAAATCGCCTCGGGGTTTGTCCTGTTCAGACTGTTTGACATAACAAAACCCTTCCCCTCGCGCCGCCTTGAGAACCTTCCGGGCGGCTGGGGCATAGTGCTTGACGATGTGTATGCGGGCATTCTCGCCGGGGCGGGAGTGTTTGCGCTGGGACGCGCGGGGGTTGCCGGTTTTGGCTGAAACGGTCTTTATAACCGTCGGGGATGAAATCCTCTCCGGCTCAACGGAGGACTCCAACTTTTCATTTGCGGCGCGTGAACTCGTTTCCGCCGGAATTGCGCCGCCGCATAAAAGAACCTCGGTCGGAGACGCGGCAAAAGACATTATCGGCGAACTGAAAAGAGCGGGCGCGGAGGCGGACTTTGCCGTTGTGTGCGGAGGGCTCGGCCCCACTCCCGACGACCTGACGGCGCAGTGCGCGGGCGATGCGCTGGGGCTCGCCCTGAAAAAAGATGCGGAGGCGGCGCGAATGGTGAGGGCGGCCCTTGAAAAAAGGGGGCGGAAAACTCTGCCCTCGCACAACAAACAGGCGGAAATCCCCGAAGGCGCAACGCTCATACCCAATGAAAAAGGGGTTGCGCCGGGCTTCTCTCTCCGGAGCGGGCGGGCGGTTTATTATTTTCTTCCCGGAGTTCCGGAAGAGTTCAGGGCGATGTTTTCGGGCTTTGTCCTGCCCGACATTGCAAAGAGAGGGGGCGCGGGCGGGTTCTCCCTGAAAGCGGTCAGCGTTTTCGGCATGCCGGAGTCCGAAATCGCCCGCCGGGTGAAGGCGATGAACATTACCGGCGTTGATATCGCATACAGGCTGAGGGAGTTTGAGATTCAGGTCAGGGTGTCGCACCGGAGCGACCCGGAAGCGGTTAGCCGGGCGGCGCGCCGCATAACGGAGGAACTCTCACCGGCGGCGTTTCCGGAGGCGGGGGCGATTGCGGAAGCAACAGCCCGCGCGCTTGCCGGAGGCAAATTGACGGTCGCCACGGCGGAGTCTTGCACGGGGGGAATGCTCGCCGCCCGCCTTACGGACATTGCCGGAAGTTCCGCCTATTTCCCCGGCGGAGTTGTCTCTTACTCAAATGAGGCAAAAACCCTGCAACTGGGCGTGCCGGCGGAAACGATTGAGGAAAAAGGGGCGGTAAGCGAAGAGGTGGCGCTCGCAATGGCGCGGGGAGCAAGAGAGCGTTTCGGGGCGGACATCGGTGTCGGGATAACCGGCATAGCCGGGCCCGGCGGCGGCTCGTTTGAAAAGCCGGTGGGAACCGTTTACATTGCCGCAAGTTCCGGCAAAGGGGCGCGGGAAGAGTGCGTTATGCACAAGTTCACCGGAAGCCGCTCAGCCATAAGGGCGCGCTCGGCGGCTCATGCGCTTGAGATGATCATGAGGCTCGCCCGCCGCATTGCCGGACAATAGGCAAGGAGTGTCAGACTGGTGGCGGTAAAACAGGAAAAAACCACGGATTCAAAAAATGACGCCTCAATAAAGAAGGCGATTTCTCTCATAGAAAAACAGTTCGGAGAGGGCTCAATCATGCGGCTCGGCACAGGCGGCAAAGTGCCGGACATACAGACCATCTCCACCGGGTCTGTGGGCATTAACATCGCGCTCGGAGTCGGCGGGCTTCCCAGAGGGAGGGTTGTTGAAATCTACGGCGCGGAGTCTTCGGGAAAGACCACCATTGCCATAAGCGCGATTGCCGAGTGCCAGAAAAGCGGCGGCACGGCGGCGTTTGTGGACGCAGAACACGCCCTTGACCCCAGATATGCGGCGGCGCTGGGGGTGAAACTGTCCGACCTTCTGGTCTCCCAGCCGGACAGCGGCGAGCAGGCGCTTGAAATCGTTGACACGCTTGTAAAAAGCGGAGCGGTTGACCTGATAGTCGTGGACTCGGTGGCGGCGCTTGTGCCAAAGGCGGAGATAGACGGCGAGATGGGAGACAAGCACGTGGGGCTTCAGGCGCGGCTGATGTCTCAAGCCCTGAGAAAACTGACCGGCGGCGTCAACAAATCCGGAACTGTGGTGATATTCATCAACCAGACACGGCAGAAAATCGGCGTTCCCGCCTACATGAACCCCGAAACCACCACCGGGGGAACGGCCCTGCGCTTTTACTCATCGGTGAGAATGGACGTGAGAAGGGTGGCGTCCGTAAAAGACAAGGAAGACAACGCAACGGGCATAAGGGCGCGGGTGCGCGTGGTCAAAAACAAGGTCGCCCCGCCGTGGAGAGCGTCCGAGGTGGAAATCGTTTACGGCAAGGGCATATCCAAGTTCGGCGAACTTCTGGACATCGGCTCTCAATACGGCATTGTTGAGCAGAAAGGCGCGTTTTTCTCATACGGCGGCAAAAACATAGGGCAGGGAAAACAGAAAGCCATTGAGTTTCTGGCGGAAAACCTGCCGGTCGCCCGCGAAATCAGAAAGGCGATACTGAAAAAAGCCGGCGTCAAAGACTCCTGATGAAAGTTCTGGCGATTGAGTCGTCAACCCCCTGCGGAAATGTGGCGATTGCGGACGGGGAAAAAACCCTCGTCGCCCGCCGCCTGACAAGAAACGCCGAGGAACTCGCCTCATCGGTGGACGAAATCCTCGCGGAAACATCAACCCCGAAAAGCGCCGTAGGTCTTGTGGCGGTCTCGGCGGGACCGGGGTTTTTCACATCCCTCAAGGTGGGCGCGGCGGCGGCAAAGGCGTTTGCGTTTGCGCTGGACATTCCAATCGCGCCCGTCCCCTCGCTTGAAATCCTCGCGGCGGGAGCGGACTGCCCCGCCCCGTGCTCGGTTTGCGCGGCGATAGACGCAAGGAGCGGCCTGTTTTTCTGGGCGCGGTTTGAAAAGCGGGGCGAAACCCTCAAGAGGGTGTCCGAAGACGCGCTTGCGACTGCGGGCGAACTTGCCGCGATTGCGGCGAAATTAAAGGCGGAGGCGGGAACAGACGGCTTCATGGCGGCGCTTCAGGAGTCCGGAGGGCGGGGGGCCGCCGCCAAACCGCCCTCTCCCGTGTTCACCGTTCTGCGGGCGGAGGCGTCCGTCTGCGCGGCTCTGGGAACAAGGCTTCTGAAACTGGGGAAGACCGAAACCGCCTCCTCTTTTTCCCCCCGCTACCTGAGGGACGACCTTTACCGCGCTTGACACCCTCGCGCCCATAAACTAATTTGTCTGACAATTTGCGCAGAATTTCCCGAAAAATCAGGATAGGAAAAGTTGAGGTGGGCGGCGGCGCTCCCGTTTCCGTTCAATCCATGACCAAGACCGACACGCGGGACGTGGCGGCAACGGTCGCTGAAATCAGGCGTCTGGAAGATGCCGGTTGCGACATTGTGCGCCTTGCCGTTCCCGATGAAGACGCCGCCCGCGCGCTCGGTGAAATCAAAAAACGGACATCAATCCCGCTCGTTTCAGACATTCACTTTGACTACAAACTTGCGCTCACGGCAATAAACGCCGGCGTTGACGCAATGAGAATCAACCCCGGAAACATCGGCTCAAAGCCGAAGATCAAACAGGTTGCGGACGCGTGCGCGGACAGGGGAATCCCCATAAGAATCGGCGTTAACTCCGGCTCGCTTGAAAAAGACATACTCAAAAAACACGGCTCGCCCACCGCGGCTGCCCTTGTGGAAAGCGCGCTCCGGCACGCGGCAATTCTTGAAGACCTTGATTTCCGCGACATCAAAATCTCGGTGAAGTCAACCGATGTTGTGCGGATGATAGAGGCGTATGAGGCAATCGCGCGGCAGACCGACTACCCCCTGCACCTCGGAGTTACCGAGGCCGGAACGGTGAAGACGGGAACGGTAAAATCCGCCGTGGGAATAGGAGCGCTGCTCGCGCGCGGCATCGGAGACACAATACGGGTCTCGCTCACGGGCGACCCCGCTGAAGAGGTGGCGGTGGGCGACAGCATTCTCAAATCCGTCGGGATGAGAAAAAGCGGCGTTGAAATCATATCGTGCCCCGGTTGCGGGCGGCTTGAAATAGACCTTATGAAACTGGTGAATGACGTGGAGAAGCGCACCGGAGCAATGGATTTGAAAAAGCCGGTAAAGGTTGCCATTTTAGGTTGCGTGGTCAACGGGCCCGGCGAGGCGGGGGATGCGGACATCGGCATTGCGGGCGGCAGGGGCAAGGGAATGCTCTACAAAAACGGCAAACTGGTTCGCTCGTTCAAAGAGTCTCAGATAGTTGACGAACTGGTCAAAGAGATTGGCACATACGCGAAAGCGGCGGTCTGAAAGTTTGAGATTTTCCCTATATTTCATACCCACTCTCAAGAACGACCCGTCTGACGCCGAGGTGGCGAGCCACCGCCTTATGGCGCGCGCGGGAATGATAAGGAAGGTGGCGGCGGGCGTTTACGACTATCTGCCGCTGGGGCTGCGGTTTTTGCGGAAGATAGAAGCCATAGTGCGCGGGGAGATGAACGCCGCCGGGGCGACGGAGTTGCTTCTGCCCGCCGTTGCGCCCTCCGAGTTATGGAAAAAGAGCGGCAGGTGGGAGCGTTACGGAAAGGAGTTGCTCCGCTTCAAAGACAGGGCGGAAAGGGAGTTCTGCATAGGGCCCACCCATGAGGAGGTAATCACCGACCTTGCGGACAAAACGGTCGGCTCATACAAAGAACTGCCCGTCAATTTTTATCAGATTCAAACCAAGTTCAGAGACGAGATTCGCCCGCGTTTCGGCGTCATGCGGGCAAGGGAGTTCATAATGAAGGACGCCTACAGTTTTGACGCCTCGGTTGAGGGGGCGCGGGAATCGTACCGGAAAATGTATGACGCCTATGAAAGAATTTTTGAGCGTTGCGGCCTTGAATTCCGCGCCGTTCTGGCGGACACGGGCAACATAGGGGGCAGCGAGTCCCATGAGTTTATGGTTCTCGCTCCCACGGGAGAGGATGTTGTTATGACCTGCGGCTGCGGCTATGCGGCAAATCTTGAACTTGCCCCGGCAAAAACCGGCGGCGACCGCCCGGCGGGCAAAGAGGAAGGCATGAGGGAAGTTGAAACTCCGGGGATGAAAACCGCCGCCGATGTGGCCGAGTTTCTGAAAACGCCCGTCTCCTCCCTGATAAAGACCATGATAGTGAAAACGGACACGGAAACGGTTGCCGCCCTTGTGCGGGGAGACAGGGAGCTGAGTTTGACAAAACTGAGAGCCGCTCTGGGGGCGCAAAGCGCGGAACTGGCGGACAGGGAGGAAATAACAAGGGTGTCGGGCGGCGCGGTGGGTTTCAGCGGGCCCGTTGGAATGAAGGAAAAAATAAAACTGGTTGCGGACAATTCCATCCGCGAAATGAGCGGCGCGGTTGTGGGGGCGAACAAAAAGGACATTCACATAACCGGCGTCCGGGAGGGAAGGGATTTCAGCGCGGACGGGTTTTTTGACATTCAGACGGCGAAAGAGGGAGACGGCTGCCCCGCGTGTGAAACCGGAACGCTCTCGCCGGTGCGCGGCATAGAGGTGGGGCATGTGTTTATGCTCGGCACAAAATACAGCGAGGTGATGGAGGCGACCTTCACCGATTCGGACGGGGAGGAAAAGCCCTTTGTGATGGGCTGTTACGGCATAGGAATAGGCAGGACGGCCGCCGCCGCGATAGAGCAGAGCAACGACGGGCGGTCAATGGTCATTCCGCCCGCAATCGCCCCTTTTGAGGCGGCGGTTATCCCGACAAACATGGGGGATGACGAAACGGTCAAAGCGGCGGAGGGGATTTATTCCGGCCTTATGGATGCGGGAGTTGACGCGCTCATTGATGACAGGGATGAAAGCGCGGGAGTAAAGTTCAAGGATTGCGAATTGATTGGAGTTCCGTTTCATATTGTCGCGGGACCGAGGGGTTTGAAAGAGGGGAAAGTGGAGGTCAAAAACCGCATGACGGGGGAAGTGGAAAATGTTGAGACCGGAAAAGCGGTTGAGGCGGTAAGGAAGTTGTTGGGGGGTTGACTGCCTGCCCCTTTCACTGTGGGCGCATTAGTGCGTAAAGTTTGCGGACAGCCCCATTTTTGAGGCAACTTTGTGAAGGTTCTTGTCGTAAGTCAAAAGTTTTGCGGGTTTTGAAAGCGAGACTGCTCCAAGAAGATGGGCGTCCACATAGCCGATTCCCTTTCCCGCAAGGGAGTTGCTCTCAATAAATAAAAGCATTTCTTCATCTTCCATAATGTCAGCAAGAGGAATCTCTTTCAACCCAGCAATCACTTCCTTTCGCTTTGGGAAAACGCCCATGGACAACTCCCCTATAACAAACGGATGGGTCAAAACACCGCCTTTAACAAGAAGGTTTTTTAACAGGGCATCATGCGAGCGCAAATGGTTAATCCACACCGAAGTATCAACTAAAATCATTTGCTTGTCTTCAACCGCCGTCTGGGTATCGGTTTCAAATCCGGCTCACTTCCGCCCAAAAGAGCGAGACGCCGCGCCGCTTCGCGTTCAATAATGACCTTAAGCCCCCTGTTCACCAACTCGGACTGCCCCTTGATACCCGTCAATTTGCGGGCTTTTGTAAGCAGTTCGTCATCAATCGTTACTGTGGTTCTCATCAAACACCTCCCGTTATGAAGGCATAATAACCTACATCATTTGATGTTGCAAATGATGTCAGAGGTGCTTCTATGACTAACGGCGGCGTTTATAGCCGAGAAAGTCGGGCCAATTTACCCAGCCTTTGTTTTTTACCCAGTTCCAAGCCAGTCGTTCCAATCACTCCAGCCCTTGTTTTCGTATGCTTTGTATGGGTTATTAGGAATATCATCTGGAAAGTCAGGTGACCTTGTATGTTTGACCCACTCTGACCTGCGCTTGAGATTCAAAGACCGCGCATACTCCCGCGCCTTTTCAAAGGAGCGGTATCTTCGAAGCCAGTCATCCCAGCTAACCCAACCTTTATTCTTATACTGCACATCCGGGACATAAGGAATATCACCCGGACAAGGTGAACGGAACTTTGTATACTTTTCCCATTCTGACTTGCGTTTGAAACCCAAAGACCGCGCATACTCCCGTGCGTCTTCAAAAGGACAGAACCGTTTTCCATCCTCAAGCCAACTTCCATTCCCA
Organism: Candidatus Dadabacteria bacterium; assembly: GCA_026708565.1. Taxonomy (NCBI): domain Bacteria; kingdom Pseudomonadati; phylum Thermodesulfobacteriota; class Candidatus Dadabacteria; species Candidatus Dadabacteria bacterium. Next base: position 14,857 of record JAPOUR010000021.1, on the reverse strand, counting down.
AGCCAATGTCTCCAATTAATCCAATCTTCTTTATAAGTCCTATAGGGAGCAGTAGGAATATCATTCGGAAAATCGGGAGATTTTGTGTATTCCCACCACTTACTTGAATTTGCAAGACGCAAAGACCGCACGTGTTCACGTGCCTCTTCAAATGAGCGATACTCTGTCCTATGCCCCCTTTTCTTAGTACCTGTCCCAAGCCAGTCAGGCCAACCAGCCCATTCTTTGTTTGCATATCTGTAGGAGGGATTAACAGGCACATCTTTTGGAAACTCGGATGATTTTGTATGTCTGACCCACTCAGTGCTACTTCTGAGGTTCAAAGACCGCGCATACTCCCGCGCTTCTTCAAATGAGCGATACTCCCTCACGACCTTTCCAAGAAAGTCAGGCCAACTGACCCAACCTTTGTGTTTGTAAGTTAGACTGGGAACAACAGCAATATCCTTCGGAAATTCGGGTGACTTTGTATGTCTGTTCCACTCAGTGCCGCTTTTGAGGTTCAAGGACCGTGCATACTCCCGCGCTTCTTCAAAAGGGCGAAACTCTGTCCTACGCACCCTTCTTTTCCCGATACCTGTCCCAAGCCAATCAGGCAAACTAATCCACCCTTTATTTTTGTATACAGATTGGGGGTTGGTTGGAATATCTTTGGGTAACCCAATCCCTACGCGCTCGTGCCATTCCCTGACGTTTTTAAGCCCCAACCCTCGCGCCCACTCCCTTGCCTCCTCAAACTCCCTCCAATTAACCTTCGCAACCCTACGCCAAACCTCAGTCTCAATCGCTTTGGCAAACTCCTCAAAATCAATCCTCATCCCAATCGGCACATCCCCGCTCATGGAAATCATCTTTCCCCCTCTGCGTCTCCTCCCTTCCGTTACCGCACGGAAATAATCCTTTATCCTCTCATCCTGTGTTGACAAAGCCGTTATTTGTCTCGCGACCTTCTTAAACGCCGTTGTCTTCGCAAACTCCTCAAAACTCAACCCCTCCGGCACAACTATCGGCAAAAGTATGTATCCCTTCTTTTTCCCCTCCGCCTTTCTCATTGCCCTGCCCGCCGCCTGAACAATATCCACAACACTCTGCTTCGGGTCGGCGAACAAAACGCAATCAATCGCAGGAACATCAACGCCTTCGCTTAAACACCGCGCATTCGTTATTAACGACCTTTCCGCATTTTCAAAATCCCGCATAATCTCCGTCCTCTCCCCTGTGGAAAGGGCGCTTGAAATGTGAAAATTCTCTATTCCCTTTTCAATAACGCCCGACTGAGAAATCTCATCCTGTTGAACCCTGAAATCGTCAGCCGCTTTTATGCTCCTGTGAAAAGAAACCGCATGCCTGATTTTACGCTCCTTGAAAACCCTCCCAAGCGCAACGCCCGCCGCAAGCGGGGCGGACTCATGAATTTCCCCTTCGCCTAAACGATCACGGACAAGTTTGTTTCCGCCGACAATCTCACGGATTTCCGCATCCGTAATCAAAAGGGTCAATATCTCATAATCGCAGATAACATTCCCCTCAATCGCCTCCTTAAATGTCAGTTGATAAAAACACGGACCGTAAATCCTCTCATCATCCATTGACAAGACCTCTTCATTCCTCCCGTGCAAAACCCTTTCCGTTGCCGTCATAAAAAGACGGGTCTTAATCTTCATCTTTCCGTCATCAAGCAAAGTCGCAAAAGCCGACCCCTTTTGCCCGACTGTTTTGTGCGCCTCATCCAGAATGCAAAGATCAATCGCCTGCCCGGTTTCCTTTGCGGCGGCGGCAAGGCGCGGACTGCTTTGATAGGTGGTAAACACCACCTTCGGAACGGATGAGCGCTTTCTCAAAAAAGCGGCTATTTCAGCCGTGTCCGTTGTCGCGGGAATGCCGGTTTCATAAACGCTTGAAACAAAACTGTCCGCGCCTTTGCCGACTGTTTCATCACTGCAAACACAAAGCCAGTCGGGTGTTTTGCCACGCGCCACATATTCCCGCATCCAGTCGCGGACGCCCTGCCGTATCAGAATAAGACTCGGCACGGCAAGAATTATTGTCCGCGCCCCTATTGCCTCCGCCGCCCAGAAAGCCGTCAGACTCTTTCCCGACCCGCAAGGCATAATCATTCTGCCGCGTGGCTTTTTCTCTTTCAGGTAATGCCCGCGTATTTTTTTCAACGCGGCTTCCTGATGAGGTTTCGGTTTGAGTTTTGCGGGCTTGTGTTTTCCGCCCTTTGCATGAGCGCGAATTGCCGCCCAGTCATCCGCCGTCAGTTCAAGCCAGCGAGAAAGCCCTATCTCCGCAACATTGCCGAGCAGTTCTTTTTTCCTGACGGGTTTGTCAGTCGTATGGGCGACAACGCCGAAATTGATGTTTTTGCAGTAAGCAAAAGACAGTTGGGAAAATTTCGCCAAATCGCGGGTATTAAGGGCGGTTTTTCCGTCAGACCTGTATTTTGCCTGTATAGCCCAGAAATGACCGCTGCGGGTTTTTGCGATTAAATCTATGCCCTCATCGGCTTTTGGCAGGTTCAGTTTCCGGGCGACATTGCGCGGAACACCGGCGAGAAGCCAGACATCGGAAAGTTGTGTTTTGTATTCCGGGCAGGTGGAAAGATACAGCCGGACAAGTTCTTCAAAAAGGTCGCCTTTCTGCTTGGCGGTCTCCAGTTCACCGGCATAGGCGACAAACTGCTCCCAACTCCGACACTTGCTCAGAAAACCGGCGGACATTTTTGCAGCCATTTACCGGCTTGAACACACCGGCCTTAAACATCCAGATTGCTGACTTTCAGCGCGTTCTGTTCTATAAACTCGCGCCTCGGCTCAACCTCATCGCCCATCAGGGTCTGAAACATAAGTTCCGCCCCCTCCGCATCCTCAAGCGTAACCTTCCTGAGCGTGTAGGTTTCAGGGTTCATTGTGGTTTCCCACAACTGCTCGGGGTTCATCTCTCCGAGGCCTTTGTATCGCTGTATGAAAAGCCCCCTCTTGCCGCGCTCAATTATGAAGTCCGAAACCTCGGAAAACATCTCAAACGACCGCTCATCCTCCCCCTCGGTAACAAGATAGGGACCCGCTCCCGCATCCGTTATTGAGCCGCCGAGACGCGCAAGGTCGGCAAATTCGGGCGAGGAGGCAAGCTCCCTGTCCATCTCCGCGCGGGCAACCGCGCCGTTTTCCTTGAAATCATAAACCACCCGGACACCCCCCTCATCCGAGGGGTCTTCCTCTATCATCCAGTCTATGTCCGTTATCTCCGGGTTGCGCGCCGCAAGGGTTTTCTTTACCGCCTCAAGCGCCCCGTCCAAATCGCCGCCCGGCACAAGGGAGTCCGCGCCGAAACCGGGCAGGGCGGCAAACGCCTCAACGATTTTGGGATGCCCGCCCCTTCTGATTATCGCCTCAAGCCGCCTGCCATAGCGGATTGAGTCCCGCACAAAACCGGTCAGCCCCGCCGCCTTCAGGGTTTTTGCAGTTCCGTTGCCGCCGGTCTTGACCGCGCAGCCCTCAATGCCGAGGCCAAGCAGATGGTTTTCATACTCGGTGTCATCCTTGATATAGCGGTCGGTTTTTCCCTTTCTCACCTTGTATAACGGCGGCTGGGCGATATAAAGATACCCCCTCTCTATCACATCCCTGAAACTTCTGTAAAACAGCGTGAGCAGAAGCGTCCGTATGTGCGAGCCGTCAACATCGGCGTCCGTCATCAGGATAATCTTGTGGTAGCGCAGTTTGGAAATGTCAAAGTCCTCTTCGCCTATTCCCGTTCCGAGAACGCTTATGATGGTGCGAATCTCCTCGTTGCCGAGCATCTTGTCTATGCGGGCTTTCTCCACATTGAGGATTTTGCCCTTAAGCGGAAGAACCGCCTGATTGAGCCGGGAACGCGCCTGCTTTGCCGACCCCCCCGCAGACTCGCCCTCAACTATGAACAGTTCGCAACGGGTGGGGTCTTTCTCCTGACAGTCGGCAAGTTTTCCCGGAAGAGAGCCGGACTCCAGAGCGCTTTTGCGCCGGGTCAACTCCCTCGCCTTGCGGGCGGCGTCCCTCGCGCGGGCGGAGTCAATCGCCTTGCCCACTATCCGCTTTGCCACTTGCGGGTTCTGCTCAAAAAATGCGGAAAGCCGCTCGTTGAGAAGGGTCTCCACTATTCCCTTGACATAGGTGTTGCCGAGTTTGGTTTTGGTCTGCCCCTCAAACTTGGGGTCGGGCAGTTTCACGCTCACAACCGCCGTAAGCCCTTCGCGCACATCATCCCCCGAAAGCTGAACCTTCAGGTTTTTCAAAAGCCCCTTGTCTTCGGCGTATTTGTTGATGGTTCGCGTCAGCGCGCCCCTGAAACCCGCCAGATGAGTGCCGCCCTCAACGTTGTTAATGTTGTTGGCGTAGCACAGAACATTCTCCCTGTAGGTGTCGTTATACTGAAAGGCTATCTCTATCATCGTGTCGGACTTCTCGCCCGAAACGTGTATCACATCGGGATGAAGCGGGCGGACGCGCTCGTTCATCTCCCCGACAAACGCGGAGATTCCCCCCTCGTAAAAGAAAGTCTGGCTCTTGTCCGTGCGCTCATCCGTGAGCGACATTGTCAGCCCGCTGTTGAGAAACGCCAGCTCCCTCATCCTGTGGGCGATGGTGTCATGGGAAAACTCGTCTATCTCAAATATGGAGGCGTCCGGCTTGAAGGTGATTGACGTCCCGCTGGTGTCGGTCTTTTCATCGCCCCGCAGTTCGGTTACGGCTTTGCCCTTTTCGTATCTCTGCTTCCAGATTCTGCCGTCTCTGTGTATCTCAAGTTCAAGAAACTCCGAAAGCGCGTTCACAACCGTAACGCCGACCCCGTGAAGGCCGCCGGAAACCTTGTAAACCTTGCCGTCAAACTTCCCGCCGGCGTGCAGCATCGTCATAACGACCTCAACGCCGGACTTGCCCGTTTTCTCGTGCTTGTCAACCGGAATGCCCCTGCCGTTGTCGGAAACCGTTATTGAGCCGTCATCGTGAATAACCGTCTTCACCTCGGTGCAGAAGCCCGCCAGCGCCTCGTCAACGCTGTTGTCCACAACCTCAAAAACGAGGTGGTGAAACCCCCTCGTGCTGGTGTCGCCGATATACATATCGGGGCGCTTTCTGACGGCCTCAAGGCCCGGCAGAACCTTTATCTGCTCTGATGTGTATCCTTCGTTTCTGGTTGCGGCTTTTGCGCTCAATTTTTGCCTCCGGTCGGGTAATTTTCGGGATTTGAAAAAGACGATTTCAAAACTCCTGACTTTACCAAGAAACGCGCCTTTTGTCCACAGGGAAAACCGCTTTTATCCTTGTAAACATTGATTGAAACCGTCGCGAGCGGCGGCGACAACCTTTCCGTCCCGCCCGCTGTCGGTTCTTACGCCGGTTTGCGGTTCGGAAAACTCGCGCCTCACATACCCCATCGCAACCGCTCCGAGGCGGGGCGAAAGCGCCGAGGAGGTTATCCGCCCCGCCCGGTCGCCCGATTCCGAAAACAGTTCCGCGCCTTCGGGAGGCGGCGCGCCGTCAAACTCCAAACGGGCGAGAAGCCTGTTCACCCTTCCCCGCCAGTGGGCGCGCGCCACGATTTCCTGCCCCACATAGCAGCCCTTTTCAAAAGACACCGCGCCGAGCAGCCCGGTTTCGGGGGCGATGACATTCTCGTCCATATCCCTGCCGTACAGAGCCACGCCCTCCTCCACCCTCATTATCTCAAGAACCTGCGGGGCGCAAACCCCCGCCCCTTCGGCGCGGAGCGCGGCAAGAACCGCATCCGCGTCCGCGCTTGAGCAGGCAAGGTCAAAACCGGCGGCGCCCGCCCTGTCCGTCCGCGCCGCCGTTATTTTCACGCCTGTTGCCTCTCCCTCAAAATGGTCAAACGGCTTCATCCGTCCGGCGTCCGCGCCGCAGAGGCGGGAAACCGCGCCCGCCGCTTCCGGCCCGCAGAGATAAAGCAGTGAAAAGCCGCCCTTTTCCTCCACGGCGACCTTGTATGAAAGTTTGAACTCGTTCAGCCGTTGCGCGGTGGGGGCGAGCGCGCAACTCTCAAGGTCGGCGATGACAACGCCGTCTCCCTTGAACAGGCGCATATCGGTCAGCACTCTGCCCTTGCGGTTGAGCATAAGGGTGTAAAGCCCCTCTCCCTCGGCGGGTTTCAGAACATCGTTTGTGAGGATTCCCTGAAGAAACTTCAGGGTGTCGCGCCCGGAAAGCGAGAGGCGTCCTCTGCCTGATATGTCAAACACGGCAAGCCCCTCCCGCGCGCGGGCGTACTGCCCGGAGATGTTTTCGTTACTTTGCAATTCGCTCAAGCCGCCTCTCAAATCACTTTTCCGCCGGTGCGGTTTGTTATCCGCCGCCGTGAAAATATAATACACGGGATAAAGGGAGGCAGTTTATGGAGAAACACAGCAGGGTTGTAATTATGGGTTCGGGTCCCGCGGGGCTGACGGCGGCGCTTTACTCGGCGCGGGCAAATCTCTCGCCGCTTGTTTTTGAGGGGTTTGAGGCGGGCGGCCAGTTGACGCTCACCACGGAGGTTGAGAACTTTCCGGGGTTTCCCGACGGCGTTATGGGACCCGAACTGATGGATTTGATAAGAAAGCAGGCGCAGCGTTTCGGCGCGGAGTGCGTGAATGAGGAGATAGCGGAGGCGGACCTGTCGGCGCGTCCGTTCAGAATCAAGACATCGTCCGGCTCAGAAATACTTGCGGACACTCTGATAATATGCAGCGGCGCGTCCGCGAGGATGTTGGGGCTTGAATCGGAAAAGCGGCTTTTGGGGCGCGGCGTTTCAACCTGCGCCACATGCGACGGGTTTTTCTTCAAAGACAAGGAGATAGTTGTGGTCGGCGGGGGAGACAGCGCGATGGAGGAGGCGACTTTTCTGACAAAGTTTGCTTCAAAGGTTACCGTCATTCACCGGCGCGACACGTTGCGGGCGTCAAAGATTATGCAGGAGCGGGCGTTTGGCAACCCGAAGGTTGATTTTATATGGGACAGCGCGGTTGAGGAGGTGAAGGGCTCTGAAAAGGCAGGCGTTGAGAGTGTGGTTTTGAAAAACCTCAAAACCGGGGAGACAACCGAAAAGCCCTGCGAGGGGATGTTTGTGGCAATAGGGCACACGCCCAACACGGGGATATTCAAGGGGGTGTTGGATATGGATGATGACGGCTACCTGATAACCGATCCTGATTCCTGCGAGACCAATGTGCCGGGGGTGTTTGCCGCCGGGGATGTGCAGGATAAACGTTACAAGCAGGCGATAACCGCCGCCGGAAGCGGCTGCGCCGCCGCGCTGGATGCGGAGAGGTTTTTGGAGGCGGGGGAGTAAGAGATAGCTAAGATAGCATCACTAACTCAAGTAAGTCACGCAGAACACACCCGACCGGACTTTGCTAACTTCCTCAGTGTCTCTTCAATAAGAATTGTAGCCTCATTGATGTCTTCATCACTGGTCTCAAACCCCAAGCTGAACCTGATGGACGAATCAGCGCTATCACTATCTAGACCGATGGCTTTCAGTACGTGTGATGATTCAGGTATTCCTGAAGTGCAAGCGGAGCCCGTTGAAGCCGCAAGATGCGGTTGAAGCGCGGACAAAATATCGTGCGCGGAGAAACCTGCAAAGCAAACATTAGCATTTCCGGGGTGGCGCCCGTCCCCCAACGGACCGTTTACGGACACAGGCCACCTCAGGCTTTGCAACTTTTCAATAAACAGGTTACGGCGGCGCAATGTTTCATTCCGCCCTTCTGAAATATCACCGGCAACCATCAAATCTGCGGCTGCGCCCATTCCGACACAAAGCGCCACGGGGATTGTCCCTGAACGCAATCCTTCCTGCTGACCGCCGCCATAAATGAGCGGTTCAATACTTTGTCGTATCTCGCGTGAAATATAGGCAACACCAATACCCTTCGGACCATACATTTTGTGCGCGGAAAGGCTCAGCATATCTGTATGTTTGGCAAGATTCACATCAATCGCTACAGGGGCCTGAGCCGCATCACAATGAAACAGAGCCCCGTGTTTTCGGACAAGTTTTGAGATTGCCTCGGTTTCCTGAATGGTTCCAATTTCATTATTCACCGCCATTACAGAGACAAGGAGAACATCCTCGTCCAACATCTTTTCAAGTCTCGCAAGGTCTGCAAAACCTTCACGATTGACAGGTATTGATTCCACCATAAAGCCATACTGCTCTTGCAACACACGGCCCGCCGCAAGGACGCATTTATGCTCAATAGCGCTCAACAGAATGCGGTGACGATTCCCCTTGACGGCTCTACGCCCTATTCCGAGCAAGGCGAGGTTGTTAGATTCGGTGGCCCCTGAAGTAAAAATTATTTCATCTTCATCGGCTCCTATTAGGCGCGCAATGCGTGAGGCTGAGGTCTCTACCGCCCGTAAGGACTCCCACCCAAGACTATGGTCTGAAGAATGCGGGTTGCCGAATGAGGCGCTGAAAAACGGCGACATCTCAGAGAAAACACGCGGGTCAACAGGCGTTGTCGCCTGATGGTCTAGGTATAAAGTATTGCCGATTTGCATTACTGGAGCAACATCTCCAGTATTGATTATAGCACGGCGGGCGGCTACAATGAAGAATAGGCCTTTTGCCTACTGAGTCGGGACATGGCACACGGACTGTTATCCACAGACTACAAACCGCAATTCGTAGGGCATGAGACTTTCCCCCTCCGCTACGGGTGGTTAAAAAAGGCATACGACCGCGTTGCGGAAACAGAAAATCAGAAAGAAAACAGAGAGGACTGTTGGGGTGATGATGCCGTCATGCGGTTCGGAGTCGGCAAAAACATGGTCGCGGCTATGCGCCATTGGGCAAAAGCAACAGGCGTTACCCGTGAACCCGCCGCTAATAAGGTTGAAACCACGGAACTCGGCAAGATGCTGTTTGGCAACAATGGCCGCGACCCCTACATGGAACACCCCGCCACGCTTTGGCTCATCCATTGGCAGTTAGCAGGCCGAGTGGAATCTAAAAAAACCACATGGTTTTGGGCTTTCAGCCATTATACGGACACCAACTTTGAGCGAGACAACTTTGAAACAAATCTGTTGCGTTTCGCCGGTAAGAGAGGATGGAAATCAGTCGCACTTCAAACTATCAAGAATGATGTCGCCTGTTTTATTAGGACTTATGTCGCCCGGCAACCCTCAGGAAAGACAGGACATGATGACGCGCTTGAATCGCCCCTGACCGAACTCGGACTTATTAAGGCCATTGGCAAAAAAGACGGATTCCGGTTTGTGCGCGGCCCCAAAATAACTCTGAGTAATGGAGTTTTTGCTTACGCCCTTCTTGATTTCTGGTCACAATACTCTCCAAACACCCGAACGCTCTCTTTTGAAGCAATCTCCCATGCTTCCGGCGGACCGGGGCGGGTATTTCTGCTTGACGAGAATGATGTTGTAGACCGCCTTTCGGTTCTGGACAAAGTAACAAATGGCGCTCTTGAGTGGTCGGAAACAGCCGGATTGAAACAGGTTGTAAGGAATACGGATATCAATAAAGAGGCAGCCCTACATAATTGGGTTTCACGCGATTACAACCCGACCCCCAATAAGGAGGCGGCCTGATGCCTCTAAATAAACATGTCCACATTGCCCGCCGTTTTCTGAGATCAGTCCGGATTGATTCTGATATTGGCGATGCCGTAGCCCTTGAGGGGTTTGTTTGCCCTCAGTCGTTCATCAACATTCTGTCAACAATGGCGCGACATGTCTCCGAAACGGGGCAAGGAGCGTTTACATGGACCGGGCCTTACGGTAGCGGTAAATCAAGCCTTGTTGTAGCCCTGAGCGCCTTGCTGAACAGCAATCCAAAATTGAAGAAGGAAGCGGCAAAGGTATTTGGGCAACCCCTGACAAAAGAGATTAGAAGAGCGTTGCCTACCGGAAGCAAAGGATGGCGGATTCTGCCGGTCGTTGCGCGGCGTGACAACCCTGTTACCGTCATAGGCGAAGAAGTAAAGAAGACGGGACTTGTTTCCCGTCAGCCACGCGGCGGTTGGACTGAGAAAAATCTGATTGAAACATTGACGGATGCCGCCGAAAAACCGGAAACTTACGGCGGACTTGTTCTTTTCATTGATGAGATGGGCAAGTTCCTTGAAGCCGCCGCACAAGACGGTTCTGACATATACATTCTTCAGCAACTTGCAGAGGCGGCCTCGCGTAGCAACGGGCGTTTCATTGTCATAGGAATTCTTCATCAGGCGTTTGAGGAATATGCGCATCGTCTTTCCCATGAGGCGCGGGATGAATGGTCAAAAATTCAAGGCCGATTTCTTGATCTTGCCGTTAACACTTCGGGAGAGGAACAAATTGATCTTATCTCTCGCGCAATTGAAAGTAACCGTCATCATAAGAAACCAAGTAAAACGGCATGCGATGTAGCCAAATTTGTGCATAGTAATCAAGCCGGGAATACCGACCAGTTCGCAGACATGCTGGAATCATGCTGGCCGTTGCATCCAATTACGGCATGTCTTTTGGGACCAATATCACGGCGGCGGTTTGGCCAGAATCAGAGAAGCATTTTTGGATTCCTGAATTCGTCCGAGCCGCACGGGTTTCAAGATTTCCTTGGTCATGCCCAAGAGGGTGATTTATACGGCCCCGACCGACTTTGGGATTACCTGCGCGGCAATCTTGAGCCCTCAATTCTGGCTTCCCCTGACGGACATCGCTGGGCTTTGGCTGCGGAAGCATTGGAACGTTGTGAATCCAGTAACAGCAACGACCTTTCTGCCAAACTACTCAAAACAATATCCGTCATTGATCTTTTCAAAGAGCGTTCCGGAATTGTTGCAAATCTTGATATTTTACACAGTTGCTTCCCTGACACCTCAAAAGAAAAGGTCAAGAAAATGCTTTCACACCTTGACAAACAGTCATTCACTATATTCAAGAAATTTCAAAACGCCCGTGCCGTTTTTGCAGGCAGTGATTTTGATATTGACAAGGCAATCCAGACCGCGCTTGATGAAATAGGTGAAATTGATTTTAACAAACTGAAATCCCTTGCCGGACTTCAGCCTATTCTCGCCAAACGTCATTATCACGAAACGGGAACGATGAGATGGTTTGATGTCAATGTCATACCGGCAAGCGGCATGGTTGATTATGTTTCAAAACTTGAATTGAAGAATGGCGCGACAGGGCAATTTTTGCTGGCAATTCCGACTAAGGGCGAGAAAGAGGGGCATGCTGAAAGTATTTGCCGTGAAGTTGTGCGGCGTAGTAACAAAGAAGGAAAAGTTATTGTCGTCGGCATATCCGAACAATCATGGACTGTGGCAACACTGGCGCGCGAACTATTAGCGTTGGAACGAGTCAGCAATAACTACCCGGAACTTGCCGGTGATGCGGTCGCCCGCCGAGAGGTTGACGCGCGCTTGGCAGAATTGCAGACTTTCTTGGAAACTGAATTGCGCAAGGCGTTTGATAATGCCTTATGGTTTAGAGAGAAACATAAAAAGAAACACCTCCGTCAAGCGGACCTAAACATTATCGCTTCTGAGTTAGCCGATGAGCGTTTTTCACAGTCGCCCCGTCTGCACAATGAACTGTTAAACCGGCAGAAGCCTTCTGTCAGCGCCGTTACCGCTCAAAATAAACTTTTGCATCATATGATTCTCAATGAAGGAGAGGAACGACTCGGCATCAAGGGTTTCTCCGCTGAGAGCAGTTTGTTTGCTTCAGTATTGGAGAAAACAAACCTTTACAGAAAACAGAGAGGAAGTTTTTCCTTCGCTTCTCCAAGAAAGGGCAAAGATGATTGCCACCTGAAGCCAATGTGGGATGACGCGATTGAGTATGTTAAGAAGCACGAAAATAAAACGGTTTCAGTTGCTGAACTGTTTGATTTATGGAGCAAACCGCCTTCTGGAGTAAAAAACGGCCTAATGCCTATTCTTGCGGTTGCTTTCATATTGTCCCAGCGTGACAAACTTGCCGTTTATCGGGAAGGTGTTTTCAGGGCAAAGTTTGACGATGTTGATGTGGACTACCTTGCCAAGGATCCGTCAATGATACAGTTGCGATGGATGAATCTTTCCAATACCGCCCGCCGTCTGTTGTCCGGAATGGCCGAGATTGTGCATGACCTTGGCGATGCGAATGTGCTTCAAAATCTGCAACCCATTGATGTCGGGCGCGGACTGGTTGCAATATATGACGGTCTTCCGAAATGGGCGATTAGAACAAGGCGTTTATCTTCAAACGCAATAGCAATCAGGGAACTTTTTAGAAAAGCGCATGACCCGAACAAATTTCTGTTTGACGACATACCCGAATTGCTTGGTAAGAAAGTTCCCCGTGCAAACGACAGGGATTTGAACCGTATTGTTAAAAATGTTCGTGAAGGACTTGAGGAACTGGTTCACGCTTATCCTTCAATGCTACAGCGTCTACGCGATATGATGCTTGCCGAGTTGCTGGTTCCAAACACTTCCCCGCAGTCTCTGGCGGAACTACGCCACCGCGCGGAAAACATTAAACAGTTGGCGGGAGACTTCCTGCTTGACGCATTCATAGGAAGGTTGTCTTCTTTTTCGGACTCTAACGAGAACTTTGAAGGCATAGCGAGCCTTGCCGCAAATAAGCCGCCGAGGGATTGGGTTGACCCCGAACTTGACAGAGCCGCTATTGAGATTGCGGACATGGCGCAAAGATTCCTGCGCGCTGAAACTTACGCGCGTGTCAAAGGACGGACGGATAAACGCAAGGCGATGGCTGTTGTCATAGGAATTGACGACAGTAATCCCAAGCCTTTACTTGGAGAGTTTTCCATTGCTGATTCCGACCGTGCGGCCGTTGACAGTCTCATAAACCAAGTTGCAAACACATTGAAAGATTCTGATTCCGGCAACCGCAGTATTATTCTGGCTGCGCTTGCTGAACTTAGTTCCCGCTACATGCGAAAACCTGAACCTCCAAAGAAAAACGGGAAAGTCACAGATTGGGAGCAGAACCATGACTAACGGCGATTCCGTAAAGCATGTGCTCGGTCTATCAGGGGGGCGCGACAGCGCGGCCCTCGCCGTTTTTATGCGTCAGCATCATCCTGAACTGGAGATTGAGTATTTCTTCACTGACACCGGCAAAGAGTTGCCGGAAGTGTATGAATACCTTGGCCGGTTGGAAGGATTTCTCGGTCAACCCATTTTAAGGCTAAATCCTGACCGTAACTTTGACTTTTGGCTTAAACAGTTCAACGACTTTCTTCCGTCTCCTCAATCACGCTGGTGCACAAGGAAACTCAAACTGCATCCTTTTGAGCAGTGGCTTCGCCCGATGCTTGAAGAGGGCAAAACGATTTACAGTTACGTGGCTATTCGCGGTGATGAAGAATACCGGGAGGGATATTCCTCTACGCATAACAATCTCATTGTGAAATTGCCTTTCAAACAGGCCGGAATTGATAAATCGGGCGTTTTGGAAATCCTTGACGGCGCGGGTCTCGGTCTTCCTAAGTACTACTCATGGCGCACTCGTAGCGGTTGCACATTTTGCTTCTTCCAGCAGAAGATAGAATGGGTCAGGCTAAAGGAACAACACCCGGAGGCGTTTGAGGAAGCAAAGGCTTATGAGAAAACCGCCGTTGAGCACGGTTCCCCGTTTACTTGGAGTCAGGGCGAGTCGTTGGAAGACCTTGAACGACCTGAGAGGGTTGAGCAGATTAGGCGGGAGCATGAGAAAAGGTTGGAACGGATAAGGGCCAAGGTTCGGCCTAATCCGCTCAGATTAGATAGTGAGCCGCTTGACATTGACGATTTGTATGGGCAGACTAAGGTTTGTCTGACTTGCCATAAATAGGTACTATAAAGATGGCTGATTTTGACAAAATAGATCAAGTGGTAGAAAATGACTTAAGGAATTCAGGCATGAAATATGGCCTTGAGTTCAGGCTTGTTCCCAGCGATATGCTTAAGAAAGATTGGGTTATACCTTCATTAACCTGGGAATCAATTCAATACAACAAAGGTGATAAAAATAATATACCAGATGACAAGAAAGGCATCTATGCATTCGCTATCCGTCATTGTAGCGATGTACTTCCACCACATTTGTATATCCTCTATGTTGGCATAGCAGGAATAGGAGATAAAAGCTCTTTACGTTCTCGCTACGAATCTTATTTGAACACTGGTGAAGTACTTGGACGAGCGAAAATCACTAAAATGATCTCTCTATGGCGTGATGTGTTAGTGTTCCTATTTGCACCCATTGAAGACAAAACATCTAATTCTCAACTTGAAAAATTGGAAGAACAAATAAATGATGCTTTACGGCCACCTATGTCACAAAAAGACTATACTTCCAATATACGGAGAGGAAAGAGGGCATTTTAGCCGATGACAAACAAACTAAATCACAGACCTATAGTACTACCGGCATTGAGAGGTGTGATGGGAGATTGGGTGTTTTATTCGACCTTGATGAATCTTGAGCAAATCAATGAACAATTGAAATACGCTCGTGAAATTTATAATAGGCCAAACCTATCTCTTAAGCTACAAAGAGATATAGACGAGAGAAGAGGTAAAGAGATTGCCCAATATATTCAGACACAACAGCAACATTTTTTCAATTCTTTAGTTGTTGCAGTTTTTGGCGATCAATTAAATTGGCACGCTGTCGAAAATATATCAGCAAGAGAAAAATATCTCAAAAATCTTGAAGAAGAGATTATAGAATCTGTAGGATTTTTAAAATTGCATGGGGATGAAAAACTATTCACTATTGACGGACAACACCGTCTTTCTGGCATAAGGGAACTTTTTGAACATGAACCAGAGGAAGCTGCCGCCCTTAAAGATGAAAAAATA
>JAPOUR010000020.1 GCA_026708565.1 Candidatus Dadabacteria bacterium | reverse complement strand
GCGAAGCCGCCGTTTCTCTGGGTTCGGAGATAATGGAATACCGCGCCAATGTGGGCCTACGTTTCGGGTTTTGATTTAACGACAGGGGAGACGGCGGGGGGAAACCTCCCCGTCATTCCTGCTTAAGCGGGAGTCCGGAGCGGGATTGCGGGAGAAGTGAAATGGAACACCTCGTCTCCCCGTCCCCTCCGGATTCCCGTTTATAAAGTTTTTTCAGCCGCCCCTTTTCTTGACAAACCCCCCCGCGCCTGATAAAAGTAGCGTTCCGCCTTTCGGGAGGCGGGGGAATTTTGACGAAATGCCAAGCGTAAACCAACTTATACGGAAGGGCAGAAAGCGGACTTTTTCAAAGACCAGTTCGCCCGCTCTTCAGAGCAATCCTCAGAAAAGAGGGGTGTGCGTCCGGGTTTACACCACCACGCCCAAAAAACCCAACTCGGCAATGAGGAAAGTCGCCCGTGTGCGGCTTACCAACGGGGTTGAGGTTACCGCCTACATTCCCGGCGAAGGACACGCCCTTCAAGAGCATTCGGTTGTTCTCGTCAGAGGCGGCAGAGTGAAAGACCTTCCCGGCGTCCGCTACCACATTGTTCGGGGGTCGCTTGATTCAACCGGCGTTGAAAACAGACGGCGGGGACGCTCCAAATACGGAAGCAAAAAACCCAAGTAAGACCAGGTGAGATAAGGGAAAATGTCCAGAAAAACTTCATCCACAAGCCACAGGTTTGACCCCGACCCGCATTTCGGGGACGTATTCGTGGCAAAGTTTATCAACTCGCTGATGGTCGGCGGCAAGAAGAGCAAGGCGGAAAGGATTTTTTACGACACTCTTGACCTTATTGCCAAAAAGTCCGGAAACAAAGAGCCCGTCAAGGTCTTCTTTGAGGCGATGGAAAATGTGAAGCCCGCCCTTGAGGTGCGCTCGCGGCGGGTCGGCGGCGCAACCTATCAGGTCCCGATGGAAGTTAAGCCCGTCCGCAAAAACTATCTCGCAATCAGATGGCTGCTGGACTCCGCCCGCAAAAGACCCGAACCGGGTGTGCGGGAGAAACTCGCCATGGAAATAATTGACGCTTCACAAAGCCGGGGAAGCGCAATCAAGAAGAAAGAAGACACTCACAAAATGGCGGAAGCCAACAGGGCTTTCGCCCATTACAGGTGGTAAGGGGGGGACTATGGCGGAAGAGATGAAAGTCCCCATGGACAGGGTGCGGAATATAGGGATTGTCGCGCACATAGACGCGGGCAAAACCACCACCACCGAGCGCATCCTTTTTTATACCGGGCTGACATACAAGATTGGCGAGGTTCACGAAGGCACCGCCACGATGGACTGGATGGAGCAGGAGCGCGAGCGCGGAATTACCATAACCTCGGCGACAACCACCTGTTTCTGGAACGACCACAGAATCAACATTGTTGACACGCCCGGGCATGTTGACTTCACCATAGAGGTTGAGCGCTCGCTCAAGGTTCTTGACGGCGCGGTGGTTGTTTTTGACTGCGTGGGCGGCGTTGAGCCGCAGACTGAAACCGTCTGGAGGCAGGCGGACCGCTACGGCGTTCCGAGAATATGTTTTGTAAACAAAATGGACAGGATAGGCGCGGACTTTTTCAAGGTGGTAAAGCAGATAGAAGACCGCCTCGGCGCGCGCCCCGTTTATATGCACATCCCGTGGTTTGAGGGCGAGGAGTTCAGGGGAATTATAGACCTTGTCGCGGGCAATCTGGTTGTGTGGGACGGCGAGTCTCTGGGCGCGAAGTTTGAGGCGAGAGACATTCCCCCCGAATCGCAGGAGGAATTCACCGCAGGGCGCAAACTGCTGATTGAGGCGCTCGCCGATTTTGACGATTTGATAATGGAAAAGTATCTGAATGACGAAGAGGTAAGCGTTGATATTATAAAGAGCGCCGTAAGGGAGCAGGCGGCCGCGCTTAATATCATTCCCGTGTTTTGCGGCTCGGCATTCAAAAACAAGGGCGTTCAGCTTCTTCTTGACGCCGTTGTTGACTACCTTCCCTCTCCCGTTGACGTGCCGCCGGTTGCCGGACACAAAGAGGACGGTTCGGAAGACACAAGACCCGCAGACCCGGACGCGCCTTTTTCAGGGCTTGCCTTCAAAATTATGAACGACCCGTTTGTGGGGCAGCTCACATACATAAGGGTTTACTCCGGCAGACTTGTTTCGGGAACAACCGTTTTGAACTCAACCAAGGACAAAAAAGAGAAGATAGGGCGTCTTGTCAGAATGCACGCCAACAAGAGGGAAGAGATAAAGGAAATCGGGGCGGGCGGAATTGCCGCCGCAGTGGGGCTGAAAACCGCCATCACCGGCGACACGCTTTGCGACCAGGGCAACCCCATCATCCTTGAGAGTTTGAACATATCGGACCCCGTTATATCAATCGCCATAGAGCCGAAGTCCAAACAGGATCAGGAAAAATTGGGCGTGTCTCTTTCGCGGCTCACTCTTGAAGACCCGTCTTTCCGCGTGAAAAGCGATGAGGAGACCGGGCAGACCGTCATATCGGGAATGGGGGAACTTCATCTTGATGTTATTGTTGACCGGCTGTCAAGGGAGTTCGGCGTGGACGCCAGCGTGGGCAAGCCGCAGGTCGCCTACCGCGAAACCATCAGGGGCAATTCCGATGTTGAAGCGAAATTCATCCGGCAGACGGGCGGGCGCGGGCAGTACGGCCATGTGAAAATACAGGTTGAACCGCTTGAGAGGGGAGAGGGCTTTGAGTTTGTTGACCGGATAAAAGGCGGGGTGATTCCGAGGGAATACGTGCCTGCGGTGGAAAAGGGGATAAAAGAGGTTATGGAGACCGGCGTGGTGTCCGGCTATCCGGTTGTTGATGTGCGTGTTACCCTTTATGACGGCTCTTTTCACGAGGTTGACTCATCGGAGATTGCTTTCAAGATAGCGGGCTCAATGGCGTTTAAGGACGGTTTTACAAAGGCGTCTCCCGTAATTCTTGAGCCGGTGATGAGTCTTGAGGTTGTCGCGCCCGAAGATTTTACCGGCAACGTGATAGGGGATTTGAACTCAAGAAGGGGAAGGATAGTAAGCACCGAAATGCGCGGGAATATGCAAGCCGTAAAATCGGATGTTCCCCTCGGCGAAGTGTTCGGATATGCTACAACCCTGAGGTCAATGACCGAGGGAAGGGGTTCCTTCACAATGGAGTTTGCGCGCTATGAGGCGCTTCCGCCCGCCATAGCGGAAGAACTCAAGCAGGTGGCGGACTCCCGGCAGGGTTGATGATGACAATAAAAGCGATTTTCGCGACAAAAGGAGGGATAAAAGATGTCCAAAGCGAAATTTGAGAGAGGCAAGCCGCACCTT
>JAPOUR010000019.1 GCA_026708565.1 Candidatus Dadabacteria bacterium | reverse complement strand
CAACGCTTATTGCCACAACCGTTATCAGCAGCATTCCCAACTCGGAGTAGTCTTTTGCCACTGTTACCGCATTTGTCGCGGCGTCTCTTACTTCGCGCGAGACGGTGAATATCTCGTTCATATACTTCGTGCCGAGGCTGCTCGCCGAGAGCGCGAGGTTTGTGAAAGACGCAAACACGGCAAAGAAGGTTGCCTTGAGGTGGTCGGGCGCGCTTCGCGCTATCCACGCGAGAAGGGGAATCATCGCCACCTGCCCCAGCGGGGATTCAAGGGCGGTGTCCACAATCGCTATAAACTCCGCATCCACAACGCCGCCGGTTCGCGCCGCCGTCCACTCGTGAAGGCCGTGGTAAAGCCCGATGTTGGGAAGCGACATAACGCCCCCCACCAGAGCCAGAAAAACGACAAGCCACGCTATTTTTGCCCTGCTCATAAGGGGCAGAAAGATGACTATGCCCGCAAGCGTCAGGGTGGAGACAATGAGCGACAGGTATGACAAGAACTGCTCGTTGAAGCCGAGTTCATCTATCGTGAACCAACTGTAGCCGGGCCCCACGCCCGGAGTGGCGCGGAAGAAAAAGATGATTACCGCCGTTCCTATCAGAGTGGCGTGTTTGTCTTCCGGCAGTTCGGCGAGCAGTTTCCGCATAAGGAAGACCACTATCAGCATTGAGCCGGTGAACACTATTTCCTCTGAAAAGGGGATTTTTGAAAGGCCCGTTGTGATGCTGAAAGCGACAAACGCAAGGCCGCCGCCCAGTATCCACCAGTTCGGCAGGGTCTTCACTCCAAATCTGTCCGCGCTTATTCGCCCCGTTCTTTTGAGGATTTCCGCAAGAACAACGCCCATGACGGACACAAGCGGAATGGCGAGCGCCATCAGGTAAATCTCGCCGTAAATCTGCGCCTTTTCCGCTTGAGAGAGTTCGTCCACTCCGCTGAACGCGGCTATGTTGATGATTGCCACTAAAACTGAGCCGCCGATAATGGCGACCCTGCCGAATGTCTGCATGACCGTGTGGGCGACCTTAAGTTCGTCTTCGCTGATTTGTTCGCCCCGCTCGTTGGCTTCGGGAACGGCCTCAACGGTCATTGCGTCCGCAACCACATCCTGAAGCACATACCCGACCGGGCTGATGATTACGCTTGCCACAAACCAGTTGGAGACGGGCCAGATTGCCCGCATATCCTCGGTGTGCGCGATTAGTCCGTAAATGATAAGCAGGCTCGCCGCGATGAGCGCCGCGCCGATAAACACGAGGATGGATTTCCACCGCCATATCAGGTCAACCAGATGGCCGACCGGCATTTTGAGCGCCCACGGAAGCCCCGCCCAGAAGCCCAGCGCGGCAAGAAAGGCGGCGGAGAGGTCAAGGTAGTCTTTAACGAAGAAAGTGCCGACTATGCCGGTAAGCCCTGAAATCCCCGCCGCCAGATACACCATTATCGGCGGCAGAAAACTGAGCCGAAACTGCCTGAAGGGGGCAAGGGTTTTTTGCAGAATGTCCAATGTGGGAAAGCAAAATGGTATGGGATTGAGGGGGGTTTGTAAAGGCGGGAGGGTTGCCGCCGGGCTTCACCGGCTTTCGTCCAGTTTTTGCCGCGCCAGTTTAAGGTTGGCGCGCGCCTCATGGAGTTGCGGGTCAATGGCGAGCGCCCGCTCAAATTCGGATATCGCCTCCCGGTAACGCCCCAACTGCGCCAGCGCCGAACCCAGATTCTGGCGGCTCTCGGCGTCCTCCGGATTGACTCCTATGCTGTATTGGTAGAGGTCCCGCGCCTTTTCATAACGTTTCGCCTTGAAGTGCAGGGATGCCAGATAATTGACGGCCTGCAAATACTTCGGGTCTGTGGCGTCTCCGGCAACCTCCGCCTTGTAGGCGGCCTCGGCTTCCTCCAGCCGTCCCGCGTCCATCAGCGCCTTGCCGAGATTGTAATGCGCGCTGTGCGCCGCCGGATTGACCGAGATGATGTGCGTGAAGAGGGAGATGTCATTCCGGAACACTTGCGTCTGCTGCCATGTCAGAACGCCGTAACAGGCAAGCAGCAGGACGGCGAGTGTTTGCGCCGCGCGTCCGGCGGCGGGGGGCAGCCGCCTGTAGGCAAGGACGGCGGCGGCGGTCAATACGGCTATAAGACCGGCGGAGGCGAGATACGCGTAGCGGTCGGCGGTGAAGGCGTACAGCATATAGGAGTTGACCGCGAGGCCGAGCATGGGCGAGACGGTAACGGCAAAAAACAGCGCCGCCGCCAGGGGGCCGCGTCCGATGCGGTGTCTTGCCCGCCACAGAACAGCCGCGAGGGCGATGGCGGCTGTTGCGGGCAGCCAGTTCAGCGGGCTTGCGGGGCTGGTGTCCCACTTGGGGTAGATCACCGGCAGCGGGTCGGGCCACAGCAGTTTTGCGGGATAGAACCACAGCGATTTGGCGGCGATGACCAGCCGCTCCGCAAGCGGGTAATCAAACTCAATGACAACGCGGCTGTTGAAAAAACTGATGTCGTAAGCGGCTATGACCATGCCGGTAAGAAACAGGGGCGCGACCCGTTTGAAATCCCGTCCGTCCGCGCGTCCGCGTTTCCACCACGCCCATATCAGAATGGCGGCGGGCAGGGTGATGACAAAACTCTTGCTGAGCATACCGGCGGCAAACAGGGCGAGCATTTTCAGATAGTCGCCGGTTTGTGAGTGTTCATCGTAGCGCAGCCAGTATGAGGCCGCCAGCAGGTAAAACAGGGAGGCGAGCAGGTCTTTGCGGGCGATGGTCCACGCCACCGCTTCAACATGTGTCGGGTGGAGGGCGAACACGGCGGCGGCGAGCCATGCGCCGGGCACGGCAAGCCGCGCCAGCAAGCGCCACAGAAGCACGGAGACGACCCCGTGCAGCAGGACGTTGACTGTGTGAAACCCTGCGGGATTGAAGCCCCACAGTTTATGGTCCAGCCAGAAAGAGGTGTAAACCACCGGCCAGTAGTGCCCCTCTCTCACGCCGTCCGCCGGGTTGAACCAGATATCCCACAGGCCGGAAAAAGAGGCGACTTGCGGAGCGTCCAGAAATATGACGTCATCCCAGACGAAACCGGCGAAGTAGGCGGGCAAGTAGGCGACTGCCGCCATCAGCAGCAGCGCCGCAGGCGGGATTATCCGCAACATTCGGGGGGCGGCGGCGGGAGCGGGCGGCGGGGCGGGTTTGTCGCGCTTTCTTTTGGGTTTCGCCATTTTAGAGGACATTTTAACCATAATTTGTATGGAATTCGCGCGGGGGCGGGATGGACAAGCGCGGACACAGACGGGCGGCGGAGTCGCCCACTTGTCATTCCTTGCTCCGACAAGGAATCCAGAGGGGGATGGGGGTTTTACGATTTCGCAGTTTGTCAGAGGGCGGTTTTT